>DBBA01000037.1 GCA_002291955.1 Rhodobacteraceae bacterium UBA996
GGCATAGGCCGTGCTCTCGATCCCGCCCCACAGCAGCACGCCCAGGTAGAAGATCAGCGCGAATATCGTCACGCAGTCCACCAGAAGCTGCGTGCGGGGCGACCAGCGGGAATAGAACACGTCCATCCGCACCTGCGCGCCCTGTTGCATCGCCCAGGCGCCGCCGAGCATGAAGTAGCCCATCAGCAGGAACTGCGCCGTCTCGTCCGTCCAGACGGGGGGCGTCAGGGTGGCGCGCGCGATGGACGACCACAGCATCACGCCCATCAGCGCGAACAGAAGCCACATGGCGGCGCGACCGACGCGCGCGTTCAGCGCCTCGACCCCGCGGGCGTAGGACAACAGCCAACCCGGCATCAGGCGGGAACCCCCTCGGCGGCAAGCTGCGCGAGCGATGCGGTCAGCACGGCCGTCAGCCTGCGCGCCATGTCGGCCTGGGCGTCGGGCGTGGCGATCAGGTCGTTGCGCAGTTCCAGCATCACATGGGGCAGGCGATAGGGGGTGGCGTGCAGGCGCAGGGTGTGGGTCACCCCGTCGGCGGCACTGTAGGGATCGTTCAGCGCCACGCGAAGCCCCGTTGTCGCCACGGCCCGGTCTGCGACGATCCGCGCCAGCCGGTCGTCGGCATCGTGGATCACGCCCAGTTCGGTGGCGCGGGGGGTGCCGAACCAGACGGGGGTAAAGCTGTGCACGGTCACCAGCACCGGCCGCCGCCCGACCGCCAGCCGCCGCGCGATCAGCCCGTGCAGCGTGTCGTGGAACGGCAGGTATATCGCTTCGGTCCGGGCCAGCCGGTCGTCGGCCGTCAGCCCCGTATTGTCGGGGATATCGAAGACCTCGGACCGGTCGGCGCAGGCCTGGGGCGAATCCGGCGGGCGGTTCAAGTCATAGACAAGCCGCGACAGCGTCGCCGCGACCAGCATCGCCTGCAGCCCCCGCGACAATCCGCGCGCCACGCCCAGGGCGCCGGGATCCCAGGCGATATGGGCCAGCCGCGTCTCGGGCGTCAGGCCGAGCGTCCCCAGCGCACGGGGCAGGCGATGGGCGGCGTGTTCGCAGACAAGAATGACGTCGGACCGCGCATCGGCGCGGATCACCGTGACCGGGCTTCCGGCGGCAGACAGGGGGAGCTGCGACATGGATGCCACGCTGGCGCGGGCGCGCCGGGTGTGTCAAGAAACTTTCCACGCGCCACCGCCTGTAGCAAGAGTTCCAGCGATCCCGCGACCATCGCTGCCCCGTGAAAGACTGCCCGATGACCACACAGCCCCAGACCACCGACGCCCGCCTGCGCGCGGGCTTTGACGGGATGACCCCGGCCGAGCGGCAGCTGGCCAGCCATCTGTTGCGGAACTACCCGGTGGCGGGCCTGGGGTCGATCACCGCGCTGGCCAAGGCGGCGGGCGTGTCCACGCCCACGGTGGTGCGGCTGGTGCAGAAGCTGGGGTACAAGGGCTATCCGGCCTTCCAGGCGTCGCTGCGCGACGAGGTCGAGGAACGGCTGATCTCGCCCCTGACCAAGCACGACCGCTGGTCGCAGAAGGCCCCGGCGGCGCACCTGCTGAATGCCTTTGCCGATGCGGTGCTGGGCAACCTGACCGCCACGCTGGCCGCCATCGACCCCGAGGATTTCGACCGCCTGGCGACCCTGATCGCCGACCGCGACCGGCGCGTCTATGCGATGGGCGGGCGGATCACCCATGCCCTGGCGGACTATTTCATCACGCTCCTGCGGGTGATCCGGCCCGGGGCGGTGCTGATTTCCGACACGTCGAACACCTGGCCTCCGGCGATGCTCGACATGCGCGCGGGCGACGTGCTGGTGGTGTTCGACATCCGCCGCTACGAGAATGCCGTGCTGCAGGTGGCCGAGGTCGCGCGCGAGCAGGGGGCCGAGGTGGTGCTGTTCACCGACCAGTGGCTGTCGCCCGCGGCGGCGCTGGCGCGGCACCGACTGGCGGCCCATGTGGAGGCGCCATCGGCCTGGGATTCGACGGTGGTCCTGCAGATGCTGGTGGAAACCCTGCTGGCGTCGGTGCAGTCGCAGACCTGGGACGACACGCAGGCGCGGATGACGCGGCTCGAGGACTTGTACGCTCGCACCCGTCTGTTGCGGGTCCGCAAGTAGACCGACGCTGGCCTGAGGCGCTTCCCCTCTCCGTCCCGGAGAGGGGAGAGGCGGCAGGCGATCCGCCCCATGATGCCCAAACGGGCAGTTGCCCGGGGCTTGGGCGTATCGGTTTTCGGAATCGCGCTCCGGCCTCTGGCGCCGCGCGGCCAAAGCGGAGAGTGTCGGGACGAACGGGAACCGGGAACTGCCACGTCCATGTCGATCAAGGCCGCGATCCACCACCTGACGCACTACCGCTATGACCGGCCGGTCACGCTGGGGCCTCAGGTCATCCGCCTGCGCCCCGCGCCCCATTCGCGGACCCGCGTCATCAGCCATTCGCTGAAGGTCACGCCGCAGCCGCATTTCGTGAACCACCAGCAGGACATCTACGGCAACTGGCTGGCGCGGTTCGTGTTTCCCGAGCCCGTGCGCGAGCTGCGGATCGAGGTGGACCTTGTCGCCGACATGACGGTGTACAACCCCTTCGACTTTTTCGTGGAAGAGAACGCCAAGGACTGGCCGTTCGAATACCCGTCCGACATCGCCGAGGATCTGGCGCCCTATCTGCGCCCTGATCCCGTGGGGCCGCGCCTTCAGCGGTTCCTGGACGGCGTGCCGCGCGATGCCATGAACAGCGTCGATTTCGTGGTGGCCCTGAACGCGCGGGTAGCGCGCGAGGTGGGCTATGTCATCCGGATGGAGCCCGGCGTGCAGACGCCCGAGCAGACGTTCGAGCGGGGCACGGGGTCGTGCCGGGATTCGTCCTGGCTTCTGGTGCAGGCGCTGCGGAACCTCGGCTTTGCCGCGCGGTTCGTGTCGGGCTACCTGATCCAGCTGAAACCCGACCTGAAGGCGCTGGATGGCCCGTCGGGGACATCGGTCGATTTCACCGACCTGCACGCCTGGTGCGAGGTCTATCTGCCCGGCGCGGGGTGGATCGGGCTGGACCCGACCAGCGGATTGCTGACGGGCGAATCCCACATCCCGCTGGCCGCGACGCCGCACTATCGCAACGCAGCACCCATCAGCGGCATGGCCAGTTTCGCCGAGGTCGATTTCGCCTTCGACATGAAGGTGACGCGGGTGGCGGAACATCCGCGGATCACCAAGCCCTTCGATGACGATGCCTGGGCCGCGCTGGACCGCTTGGGGCACCATGTGGACGAGCGGCTGCGCGCGGGCGACGTGCGGCTGACGATGGGGGGCGAGCCCACGTTCGTGTCCATCGACGACTTCGAAAGCGACGAGTGGAACACGGCGGCCGTCGGCCCGCAGAAGCGGCGCCTGGCCGACCGGCTGATCCGGCGCCTGCGCGACCGGTTCGCACCGGGGGGCTTCCTGCACTACGGGCAGGGCAAGTGGTATCCGGGCGAAAGCCTGCCGCGCTGGACGTTTTCCCTCTACTGGCGCGCGGACGGCCAGCCCGTCTGGCGCGATGCGGCGCTGATTGCCGAGGAGGGCACGGACACCGGCGTGACGCCTCACGACGCGCAGGAGTTCCTGCGCGAGATGGCGGTAGAACTGGCGGTCGAGGAGGACTGCATCCTGCCCGCGTTCGAGGACCCGGCCGAATGGCTGGTGAAGGAAGCGAACCTGCCCCCGAACGTGACGCCCGAGAACTCGAAGCTGAAGGACCCCGAGGAGCGGCACCGCATCGCCACCGTGTTCAACCGGGGCCTGACCACGCCCGTGGGCTTTGTCCTCCCGATCCAGGCGCAGCAGGCGCAGGCCAAGGGGCGCAAGTGGCGGACCGAGCGGTGGCGGACCCGTCGCGGCAAGGTGTTCCTGGTGCCGGGGGACAGCCCGGTGGGGTATCGCCTGCCGCTGGGATCGCTGCCCCATGTGCCGGCGACTTCCTATCCCTACATCAACCCGACCGATCCGACGGTGGACCGCCCGCCCCTGCCCCCGGTCGGCGATGCCGATGCGGCGCGGAAGAGCCAGGCGATGACCGGGTTCGTCGCGGCCGAAGCGACCGGCACGATGGTGATGCAGGGGTCGCCCGAGGCGGAACTGGACGGGTCGGTGCGCACCGCGATCTCGGTCGAGCCGCGCGACGGGCGGCTGTGCGTGTTCATGCCGCCGACGGTCAGTGTCGAGGATTACCTGGACCTGCTGCTTGCGGCCGAAGCCGCGGCCAAACGGCTGGGGCTGAAGGTGCATATCGAGGGCTACCAGCCGCCGCATGACCCACGGCTGAACGTGATCCGCGTGGCCCCCGACCCCGGCGTGATCGAGGTGAACGTGCACCCGGCGGCCAGTTGGGATGACTGCAAGGCGATCACCCAGACGGTGTACGAGGAAGCCCGCCTGTCACGGCTCGGTGCCGACAAGTTCATGATCGACGGCAAGCATTGCGGCACCGGGGGCGGCAACCATGTGGTCGTGGGGGGGCGCACGCCGAACGACAGCCCGTTCCTGCGGCGCCCCGATCTGCTGAAATCGCTGGTGCTGCACTGGCAGCGGCATCCGAGCCTGTCCTACCTGTTCTCGGGCCTGTTCATCGGGCCGACCAGCCAGGCCCCGCGCATCGACGAGGCGCGGCATGACGGGCTCTACGAGCTGGAAATCGCGCTGGCGCAGGTGCCCCTGCCCGGGCAGGGGACGCCGCCCGCGCCGTGGCTGGTGGACCGGCTGTTCCGCAACCTGCTGATCGACGTGACCGGCAACACGCACCGGTCGGAAATCTGCATCGACAAGCTGTTCTCGCCCGATGGGCCCACGGGGCGGCTGGGGCTGGTGGAATTCCGCGGCTTCGAGATGCCGCCCGACCCGCGGATGAGCCTCGCGCAGCAGGTGCTGATCCGGGCGCTGATCGCGCGGTTCTGGGAACGGCCCGCGACGGGCGGCTTCACCCGCTGGGGCACCACGCTGCACGACCGGTTCATGCTGCCGCACTCCCTGTGGGTCGATTTCCTGGATGTGCTGGCGGACCTGGCCGCGCATGGCTTTGACCTTGATCCTGCGTGGTTCACCGCGCAGGCCGAATTCCGGTTCCCGTTCTATGGCGAGGTGACGGCCGAGGGCGTGCATCTGGAACTGCGGCAGGCGCTGGAGCCCTGGCATGTGCTGGGCGAGACGGGGGCCATCGGCGGCACGGTGCGCTATGCCGACAGTTCGGTCGAGCGGGTGCAGGTCAAGCTGACCGCCGCCGATCCGGCGCGCTATGCCGTCACCTGCAACACGCGCCGCGTGCCCCTGCGGCCTGCCGGGGAAAACGGCGTGTCGGTGGCGGGCGTGCGGTTCAAGGCGTGGCAGCCCGCGATGGCGCTGCACCCGGTGCTGGGGGTGGATGCGCCCCTGACCTTCGACATCTACGACACCTGGTCGGGCCGCAGCTTGGGCGGCTGCGTCTATCGCGTGGCGCATCCGGGCGGGCGCAGCTACGACACTTTCCCCGTGAACTGGAACGAAGCCGAGGCGCGGCGCCTTGCCCGGTTCGAACCCCACGGCCACACGCCGGGGTCGTTCACCCCCCCGCGCGAGATGATCCACCCCGAGTTCCCGATGACGCTGGACCTGCGGCGCACCGCCGTGGGACTTGGCTGAGATGCCCCATCGGCAGGGCACCCCGCCTGCACCCGACCCCGAGGCCGGGGTGCGGGGCATGCTGGTGGCCTATGCGACCCGCCCGGGTGTGCCCGACGAGATCTGGGAAGCCCCCGGCCGCATCCGCCCGGTCTGGCGCCCGTTCCTGCGCCACCTTGCCCAGCAGGACCCGGCGGCGCTGGACCGGGCGTTCGCGCGCGGCGACCAGTACCTGAACGACGCGGGGGTGTTCTTCCGGCAGTACATCCCCGGCGCGGGCGGCACGGAACGCGCCTGGCCCCTGAGCCATGTGCCGGTGATCCTGTCCGAGGACGACTGGGCGGGCATCGAGGCCGGGCTGACCCAGCGCGCCGATCTGCTGGAGGCCGTCTGCGCCGACCTGTACGGCGAGGGGCGGCTGGTGCGCGACGGACTGTTGCCGCCGCAGATCGTCGCGCGGAACCCCGAATGGCTGCGCCCGCTGGTGGGCGTGCGGCCGCGCGGGGGGCACTACCTGCACTTCCTGGCGTTCGAGATCGGGCGCAACCCGGACGGGACGTGGTTCGTGCTGGGCGACCGGACGCAGGCGCCCTCGGGCGCGGGGTTCGCGCTGGAAAACCGGCTGGCCACGGCGCGGGTGTTCGCCGACTTCTACCCCGGGGCTGGTGTGGCGCGGATCGCTCCGTTCTTCGACACCTTCCGCGAGGCGTTGCAGGCGTTGCAGGCCCCGTCGGGCGGGCGCGTCGCCATCCTGACGCCCGGGCAGCTGAACGACACCTATTTCGAGCATGCCTGGATCGCGCGCTACCTGGGCTTCATGCTGCTGGAAGGCGAGGATCTGACCGTCCTCGGCGGGCAGGCGCATGTGCGTACCGTGTCCGGTCCGCGGCCGGTGTCGGTCCTGTGGCGTCGGCAGGATGCGGCGTTCTGCGATCCGATGGAGCTGGATCCGGCCTCGGCGCTGGGCACGCCGGGGCTGGTCGCGGCGGTGCGGTCGGGGCATCTGGCCGTGCTGAACGCGCTGGGGTCCGGCGTGCTGGAAACGCGCGCCCTGCTGGCGTTCCTGCCCGCGCTGGCGCAGTCCCTGACCGGCGCACCGCTCAAGATGCCCAACATCGCCACCTGGTGGTGCGGTCAGGGCGCGGAACGCGACTGGGTCCTGCGCAACCTCGGCCGCGTCAACCTGGGCGATGCGCTGACCCACCGGCTGCCCTTTGACGCGGACGCCCCGATGCGCCCCGGGGACGCGCCGGGCATGGCCGACCGGCTGCAGGCCGGCGGGGATGACCTTGTCGCGCAGGAACGGGTGATCCTGTCCACCACGCCCGCCTTCGTGGACGGCGCCCTTGTGCCGCGGCCGATGACGCTGCGGGTGTTCCTGTGCCGCCGGGCGGATGGCGGCTGGGCGGTGATGCCGGGCGGATACGCCCGGATCGGGCGCAGCGACGATCCGGCGGCGCTGGCGATGCAGCGGGGCGGATCGGTCGCCGACGTGTGGATCGCGGGCCAGCGTGCGCAGGCCGCGGCGGTGCGGTCCCCGGTGCAGTCGCCGCGGGCCATCGTGCGGATGCCGGCGGGGCTTCTGCCGTCGCGCGCGGCCGACAACCTGTTCTGGCTGGGCCGCTATGTGGAACGCGCCGAGGGTACGGTGCGCACCGTGCGGGCCTATCACCTGCGCCTGGCCGAGACCGGGCGGGCGCCGTCATCGCTGACCGGGGCCATCGGGGACTATCTGTCGGGCTTCGGCATCGACCCCGAGCAGAGCGTGCCGCAGGCGCTGCTGCGCGACCTGGACAGCGCCGCGGCCTGTGCGTCCAAGGTGCGGGACCGCTTCTCGGTCGATGGCTGGGCGGCGCTGACCGACCTGCAGCGCACCGCGGGCGACCTGGCCGCGCGGGTCGTGCCGGGCGATGACTGTGCCCGCGCGATGGGGGTCCTGCTGCGCAAGATCGCGGGGTTCGCGGGGCTGGTGCACGACTACATGTACCGCTTTGCAGGCTGGCGCTTCCTGACCATCGGCCGGGCACTGGAAAGCGCGGACCGGGTGGCCGCGCAGCTGGCGGCGTTCACGGCGGACGACACGCCGGAGGGCGGCCTTGACCTGTGCATCGAGCTGGCCGACAGCGTGATGACGCACCGGCGGCGCTATGCCGGGGCCGCCACGCGCGAGACGGTGATCGACCTGCTGGCGCTGGACCCCGAGAACCCGCAGGGCCTGGCGTTCCACCTGTCATCCCTGCGTGCGCAGGCCGAGCTCTTGCCGCGGGCGCGGTCGGGGACCGGTGGCGACGGAGGGGCGATGCCGCGCCTGGTGGCCGCGGCGATGCGCGCCGAGACGGGGCTGGTGACGCTGGCGCCCGAGGCGGTGAGCGTGCCGGTCCTGCTGGCGCTGCGGGCCGACATGGCGGCGATGTCCGACGTCCTGTCGGCCGATTACCTGGGGTAGGCGCGGATGCTGTACGACATCCGCGCGCGCTTCGTGGCGGCCTATGATCCGCCAGCCGGGTCGGGGCGGCAGTCGGTCCGGCTGACGCCCGCGACGGTGCCGGGGGTGCAGCGGCTGGTGTCGGGGCTGGTGGTGTTCGACCCCGCGCCCGACGAACGCGCGGACCACGCGGATTTCTGGGGCAATGCGGTGATCGAGGGGGTCTGGCGGCGCGACCATGCCGAGGCGGTCGTGACGCTGGCGGCGCGGGTCGAGCGGCTGGCGGCCGCCGATCCGCTGGACCTGTCGCCGCCCCTGCCGCGGCTGGCGGCCGAGGTGCAGAGGGTGCGCGACCTGGGTCCCGAGGCGCCGCACCATTTCCTGGGCGCATCGGCACGGGTCGGCCGGTCGCAGCCGATCGCGGACTGGGCCGTGCGCGTTGCCCGGGCGGCGGGTCCGGGGGCGACCGTGCTGGCGCTGGTGCGGCGTCTGGGGCGGGCGCTGCACGGGATGATGCGCTTCGATCCGGCGGCCACCACGGTCGAGACGGCGCCCGAGGACGCGTTCCTGGCGCGGCAGGGGGTATGCCAGGACTATGCCCATATCCTGATCGCAGGGCTGCGGTCGGTGGGGGTGCCCGCGGGCTATGCGTCGGGGTTCCTGCGGACCTTGCCGCCACCCGGCGCGGCGCGGCTCGAAGGCGCGGATGCCATGCACGCCTGGGTGCGCGCCTGGGTCGGTGCGGACATGGGCTGGGTCGAGTACGACCCGACGAACGACATGCTGGCGTCCGAGGACCATGTGCTGGTGGCCGTCGGGCGCGATTATGCCGATGCGGCGCCCACGCAGGGGGTGCTGCGGCTGTCGGGGCGGCAGGCGGTGCGTCACATGGTGGACGTGGTGCCCGTGGGCTGAGCTCCCGCGGACCGGGGCCCGGCCGCCCGGGTGCCGTGCACCCGGGCTTGCGGGGCCGGGCGGCGCGCCGGGTCTTTCGCGCCTGGGCCGCGCCTGCCGTTCAGCGCGGCGTTGCCGTGTGGCCCCCGGTCCGGGCGGCTTTGCCGCGCGTCCTCTCCCTGCGCGGCTTTGCCGTGACGCCTCGCCTGCGCGGCTGTGCCGCGGGGGCGCCGTCGCGGTGCAGGGCCGAAGGCAAGACCGGACGCTTCAGGGGAGGCACGCCGGACTGCCGGTCGTCGGGGACTGGTCCACGGCCGCCGCGGCCGGGCAGAGGGCGCCGCATGGTGGCCGTGGCCGACCGGGACGGCTCCGCCCGGGGTGGGGCAGTCCGGTCGCGCTGACGGTCACGCAGCAGACCCGTGCCGCGGGCCGCGACCAGCGCGTCCGGGCGCTGCAGCGCGCCCTGCGGCGCCTGCGCCCGTCACGGCTGTTCCCGTCGTGGCCGCGCCCGCCATGGCCGTTCCCGTCGTGGCCGCCGTTCCCGAACGGCCGTGCCTGTGAACGCCGTTCCCGCAACGACAGTGCCTGTTCCCGCCGTCGCTGCAACGGCCGTGCCAGTCACCGCCGTGCCTGCAACCCCCGGGGCCTGTCGCCGCATTCCCCATACCCACGGACCCTGCTCGGGGCCTGTTGGCGACAGCCTTGCCGGCCTGCCAATAGGCGCTTCGGCAGGGGGCGAGCCCGCGGCCGTCACGTGTGGTCGGGCGCACGGCCGTCACGACACCTGCGGTCGCGGCGGCGGCGGCCGTGCCCGGGGGAACCTGCGCCGGAGTGGTCCCCGACCCGGGATCACCCCGGGCCCTCGCGGCGGGTCTACCCGACGGCGCGCGCGGTCGGGCGAGAGCGCCGGAACGCCGGCATGCCGCTGGATCCGTTGCGGTCGTGGCTGTCCTGCAGGCGGAACCCGCCGGCGAGTTCGGCCAGCGTATCCCCGATCCGGGCCAGCACGGTCACCGAGGCGGCCAGTTCCTCGGACATGGCGGCGGACCGGGTCATCGCGCCCTCCATCTGCGAGACGCCCGCGTTGATCTCGCCGATTCGGGCCGACTGGTCGGCCGAGGCGGCGGCGATCGCGGCCACGCGGTCGTTCACGCGGTCGATGTCCTGCGATATCTGGCTGAGGGTTTCCGCGCTTTGGCGGACCAGGACAACGCCGTTGCGCACCTCGTTCGTGCTGGCGGCGATCAGGCCCGTGATCTCGCGGGCCGAGGCCGAGGACCGCTGCGCCAGCGCCCGCACCTCGGACGCCACGACGGCGAAGCCGCGGCCCGCGTCGCCCGCGCGCGCCGCCTCGACCCCGGCGTTCAGCGCCAGAAGGTTCGTCTGGAAGGCGATATCCTCGATCACCGAGACGATGCGGCCGACCTGACCCGAGCTTTGTTCGATCGCGGTCATCGCGGCGATGGTCTTTTCGGCCACCTTGCTGCCTTCGGCGGCGTTGCGCTGGGCGGCCTGCGCCAGACCGGCGGCTTCCGCGGCACCGCGGGCGGCCTGCTGGACGGACCCCGTCAGCTCCTCGAGGTCGGCGGTCGATTCGGACAGGACGGCGGCCTGCTTCTGGCTGCGCGTCGACAGATCCTCGGCCACGGACCCGAGCGAGGCGGTCTGGTCCCGCATCTCGGCCGCCTCGGCGGCAAGCTGGCCGATGGCCTG
>DBBA01000314.1 GCA_002291955.1 Rhodobacteraceae bacterium UBA996
TGCGGGTGATGACCGACCCGGCCGACTGCGGGCCGGTGACGCTGGCCTTCTGCCAGGACGTGCAGGCGATGGCCCATGACTGGCCCGAGGGCTTCTTCCGCCCCGTCACCTGGCGGATGCGGCGCGCGCTTCCCGATCCGGTGGAACTGGAGCGGGTCACCGCGATCATCGCCGGGGCCAGGGCGCCGGTGATCGTGGCGGGGGGCGGCGTGCATTATTCCCACGCCACCGCCGCACTGCGGGCGTTTGCCGAGGCGCACCGCATCCCGGTGGTGGAGACGCAGGCCGGCAAATCGTCGCTGCCCTGGGACCATCCGCTGAACCTGGGCCCCGTGGGGGTGACCGGCGGGACCCCGGCGAACACGGTCTGCGGGCAGGCCGATGTGGTGATCGGGGTGGGCACCCGGTTCCAGGATTTCACCACCGGGTCGTGGTCGCTGTTCAGGCACCCGAACCGGCGGCTGATCAGCCTGAACGTCAACGCCTATGACGCGGTGAAGCACGGGGCGGAACCCCTGTGCTGCGATGCGCGCACGGGTCTGGACGCGCTGTCGGCCCGGCTGCCGGACACGGTGTTCGCGCCGCCCGCACCCGCGCTCAAGGCGGACTGGTTCGCCACGGTCGATCCGCTGACCGACGCGCCCGCGGATGGCAATGCGCTGCCCACCGACATGCAGGTGATCGGTGCCGTGCAGCGTGCGGCAGGCCCCGACACCGTGGTGATGGGCGCGGCCGGGACGATGCCGGGCGAGTTGCACAAGCTGTGGAAGGCCACGCGCCCGATGTCCTATCACATGGAATACGGGTTCTCCTGCATGGGCTACGAGATCGCGGGGGCGATCGGCATCAAGATGGCCGAGCCCGACCGCGATGTGGTCTGCATGGTGGGCGACGGCAGCTACATGATGGCGAATTCCGAACTCGCCACCGCGGTGATGATGGGCATCCCGATCACGCTGGTGATCACCGACAACCGCGGCTTCGGCTGCATCAACCGCTTGCAGCGCGCGACCGGCGGGGCCGAATTCAACAACCTGCTGGACCACGCGGTGCACGCCCAGCCGTCCCGCATCGACTTTGCCGCCCATGCCGCCAGCATGGGGGCCGAGGCGGTGCATGTGGCCTCCATCGCCGAGCTCGAGGCGGCACTGGCGCGGGCGCGCACGGCCAAGGGTCCGTTCGTGGCGGTGATCGACACCGACCCCTACCCGTCCACCCACCTTGGCGGATCCTGGTGGGAGGTCGCCGTGCCCGAGGTCAGCGACCGCCCCGAGGTGCGCGAGAAGCGCGCCGCCTACGAGGCTGCCCTGGCCGAAAGGCAGGGGGCATGAACGCCGGGGTCGGGCTGGCCGTGGCGGCGACCGGCGCGGCCTATCTGGACGCCGACGGCTGCGATCTGGCCGCGTTCACGGCGCTGACGGACCGCACGATCCCGGTCACGGACCTCCGCTTTGCCGCCGAGGTGACGCAGCGGGTGCCCGTCTATGCCGTGCCCGCGCTGGGCGCGGTGCTGGCCGACCCGGCCGCGCGGCGGGCGCTGATGGCGGAATGGGCCTGGCTGCTGGGTCAGGGGCCAGGCGTGCTGGTGCTGCGGTCGGTCTGGTCCGACCTTGCCCCCCTTGACCGGGCGACCGCGATCCATGACGCGATCATCGCGGCCGAGAAGGCCGCAAGCGGCGGCCGGGGCGACCATTTCGCGGCGGCGGGGGCGAACGACCGGATCTGGAACTCGCTCCAGAAGCTGTGCCTGGCCGACCCCGAGGTCTTTGCGCTGTATTTCGGCAGTCCCGCCATCGCGGCGGTGTGCGAGGCGTGGCTGGGGCCGGCCTACCAGATGACCGCGCAGGTCAACCTGGTGCGGCCCGGCGGCGCGGCGCAGCGGGCGCACCGGGACTATCACCTGGGCTTCCAGACAGTGGCGGATGCGGCGCTGTTCCCGGCCCATGTGCATGCGCTGTCGCCGTACCTGACGCTGCAGGGCGCGGTCGCCCATGTGGACATGCCCGTGGACAGCGGGCCGACGAAGCTTCTGCCGTTCAGCCAGCTGTATCCCGCGGGGTACCTCGCCTATCACCGCGAGGATTTCCGCGCGCTGTTCGAGGCGCGCTGCGTGCAGGTGCCGCTTTCCCGGGGCGATGCGGTGTTCTTCAGCCCCGCGCTGTTCCATGCGGGCGGGCAGAACCGCACCGCGGACGTGCAGCGGATGGCGAACCTGTTGCAGGTGTCCTCGGCCATGGGCCGCGCGATGGAGACGGTGGACCGCACCGCCATGTGCCGCCGCCTGTATCCCGCGATCCGGGCGCTGCGCGCGGCCGGACGCCTGACCGAGGCCGAGGCGGACGCCGCCATTGCCGCAGCGGCCGAGGGGTATGCGTTCCCCACGAACCTCGACACCGATCCGCCGGTGGGCGGCCTTGCGCCCGAAACGCAGGCTGCGCTGTTCCGCCGGGCGCTGGCGGCGGGGATGCCGGACGATGCGTTCGGGCAGGCGCTGGACGCGCAGGCGCAACGGCGCACGGCCTGAGGGGAGACCGAGCATGAGCGAGCTCTTGCGCAAGCCCACCGGCCGGACCGGGCGCATCCACCACATCACGCCGGACACGGCGCGGGGACCGAAGGCACCCCGCTGGTCCTACGTCGGCTTCGACCTGCACCGCCTGTCGCCGGGCGACGCGGTGCAGGCCCCGACCCATGACCGCGAGGTGATCCTGGTGCTGGTCGAAGGCCGCGCCCGCCTGACCGCCGCGGGTGCGGACTTCGGCGAGTTGGGCGACCGCATGGACGTGTTCGATCGCACGCCGCCCCATTGCCTGTATGTGCCCGACGGGTCGGCCTGGGCCGCCGTGGCGACCACGCCCTGCACGCTGGCCGTCTGTTCGGCCCCCGGGCGGGGCGGCCACCCGGCGCAGGTGATCGGGCCCGCGGGCATCGCGCTGACCGCCCGCGGCAAGGGCACGAACACCCGCCACATCAACAACATCGCGATGGAGGATCGCGATGTGGCCGACAGCCTGCTGGTGACCGAGGTGTTCACCCCCGCCGGCCACTGGTCGTCCTACCCGCCGCACCGGCATGACGAGGACGCGTTTCCCGACATGACCTATCTTGAGGAGACCTATTACCACCGCCTGAACCCCGCGCAGGGCTTCGGCATCCAGCGCGTGTTCACCGAGGACGGGACACTCGACGAGACGATGGCGGTGGCCGACCACGACGTGGTGCTGGTGCCCGCGGGGCACCACCCCTGCGGCGCGCCCTATGGCTACGAGATGTATTACCTGAACGTCATGGCCGGGCCGCTGCGGAAGTGGCGCTTTCGCAATCACCCGGACCACGACTGGATCTTCCAGCGCGACACGTAGGGCCGCGCGCGCGGCGATCCGTTGTGGACGGGGGCGGGCCGGGCCATGCTGGTCCCGACGACGGGGCCCGGAACAGGAAGGCGGGGACGATGCCGGTCACGCTGAAGGATGTCGCGGAACGGGCCGGGGTGTCGCGGTCGGCGGTGTCGCGCACCTTCACGCCGGGCGCATCGGTGTCGGGCCGGACGCGGGCCAAGGTGGAACTTGCGGCGCGCGAACTGGGCTATGCGCCCAGCGTGCTGGCGTCGGCCCTGTCCACCGGGCGGACCCGGCTGATCGGGCTGGTCGCCAACAACTTTCACAACCCGCTGTTCCTGCAGGTCTTCGACCGGTTCACCCGGCTGTTGCAGGACCGCGGGCTGCGGCCCCTTCTGGTGAACCTGACCGAGGAGACGGACCCCGCCCGGTCGGTCCGGCTGGTACGGCAGTATTCGGTCGATGCGGTGATCGTCGCGTCATCCACCCTGCCGGACGGGTTCGCCCGTGCGTTCCGCGAGGCGGGCGTGCCGGTGGTGCATGCCTTTGGCCGCCGGTCGGCCGCGCCCGAGGTGCATGTGGTGGGGATCGACAACGTCGAATGCGGGCGGCTGGCCGCGCGGACCTTCCAGGCGCGGGGTTACCGGCGCGTGGCGTTCCTGGGCGGCCCGGAACACGCGACCTCGACCCGCGACCGTCGGGCGGGCTTCGCCGAGGAACTGGCGCGGTTGCCCGGCATGGCGCACACGGAAAGCCATGCAAGCGCCTATACGTTCGAGGCCGGCCGGTCCGAGATGCAGCGCCTGCTGGCCGCCGGGCCGCCCGCCGAGGCGTATTTCTGCGGCGATGACGTGGTGGCGGTCGGCGCGCTGAGCGCGGTGCGCGATGCCGGGCTGGACGTGCCCGGACAGGTCGGGCTTCTGGGCCTGAACGACATGGAAATGGCGGGCTGGGCCAACATCGACCTGACGACGATCCGCCAGCCGATCCCCGACATCATCGCGGCATCGGTCGATCTGGCGGTCGCCAGCATCGACGACCCCGCCCGCCCGCCCGAGGCGCGGCTGTTTGCCTGCGGGATCGTGGAACGCAAGACGCTGCGCCCGCTCGGCGATCCGCGCCCCGCCTGAGGCGGGTCAGACCTTCCAGAACACGAAGGCCGCCCAGACAAGGGCCAGCGCCAGCCCGCCCCAGACAGGCGTGCCCATCACCAGAAGCCAGCCGATGAACACATAGGCCGACCCCAGAAGCGAGATGAACAGCCGGTCGCCGCGGGTGGTGGTCAGGCCGAGCACCCCGTCGCGGGGCGCGCCCCCGGGGCGGCGCCATTCCAGCACGCACATCAGAAGGATCAGCGTCAGGATCACGCCGAAAAAGGCCAGCGTCGCAGGCGTCCAGGCCATCCAGCCGATCCCGGTGTCCTTGAACGCGGGCGCGGTCCAGTCGAAGCCCGTCTCGGCCTGCTGGTTCAGCTGACCCCAGCCCTGCGTCTGCTGGGCTGCCGCCGACAGGGGCACCAGCGGCAGGGCAAGAACGGCAAGCGCGCGGCGCATCACACCCTCCCCAGGGCAAAGCCCTTGGCGATGTAGTTCCGGACGAACCAGATCACGATGGCCCCGGGGATGATCGTCAGCACGCCCGCCGCCGCCAGCAGCCCCAGTTCGTAGCCGGACGTGGACGCCGTCCGCGTCATCGTCGCGACGATGGGCTTGGCGTGCACGGCGGTCAGCGTCTTGGCCAACAGCATCTCGACCCACGAGAACATGAAGCAGAAGAACGCGGCGACACCCACGCCCGCCTTGATGTTGGGCAGGAAGATCGTGACGAAGAACCGCGGGAAGGAATAGCCGTCCACATAGGCCGTCTCGTCCAGTTCCTTGGGCACGGACGACATGAACCCTTCCAGGATCCAGACCGCCAGCGGAATGTTGAACAGGCAATGCGCCAGCGCGACCGCCAGCGGCGTGTCGAACAGCCCGACGGCCGAGTACAGCTGGAAGAACGGCAGCGCGAACACGGCAGGCGGGGCCATGCGGTTGGTCAGAAGCCAGAAGAACAGGTGCTTGTCGCCCGTGAAGCGGTAGCGCGAGAACGCATAGGCGGCAGGCAGCGCCACGGCCAGCGACAGGACCGTGTTCAGCACCACATAGGTGATCGAGTTGATGTAGCCCGAATACCAGGTCGGATCGGTGAAGATCACCATGTAGTTCTCGATGGTCCAGGTCTGCGGGAACAGCGAGAAGCCGCCAAGGATCTCGTTCGTGGTCTTGAAGCTCATCGAGATGAGCCACCAGATCGGCAGAAGAAGGAACGCGATGTAGAGGATCGGGATCAGGGCGATCCAGAACCGCCGCGGAAGAAAGCGCAGGCCGTCCATCCTATTTCCCCTCGTTCCGGGTCATGACGGTGTAGAACACCCAGGACACGGCCAGCGTGATCAGGAAGTAGATCAGGCTCATCGCGGCCGCGGGGCCCAGGTCGAACTGGCCAAGGGCGATCTTGACCAGGTCGATCGACAGAAGCGTGGTCGAGTTGCCGGGCCCGCCGCCGGTCAGCACGCTGACCTCGGTGTAGATCATGAAGCTGTCCATGAAACGCAGAAGCACCGCGATGGTCAGCACGCGCGACAGTTTCGGCAACTGGATGTAGCGGAACACCGCCCATGGGCTGGCCCCGTCGATCTTGGCGGCCTGGTAGTAGGCGTCGGGGATCGACACGAGACCTGCGTAGGTCAGCAGCACCACGAGCGACGTCCAGTGCCAGACGTCCATCGCGATCAGCGTGATCCAGGCCGCGACCGGATCGCGGGTATAGTTGTAGTCGATCCCCACGACCTGGTTCAGGAAATAGCCCAGAAGGCCGATGTCGGGCAGGGCGAAGATGTTCCACATCGCGCCGACCACGTTCCACGGAATGAGCAGCGGCAGCGACATCAGGACCAGGCACACCGGCACCCAGATGCCGCGGCGCGGCATCGCGAGCGCGATGATGATGCCCAGCGGGATCTGGATGATCAGGATGGTGAAGGTGAAGAACAGCTGCCGCCCCAGCGCCGCCTGAAAGCGTTCCGAGGTCAGGATTTCCTCGAACCACTTCAGGCCGGACCAGAAGAACTGGTTGTTGCCGAAGGTTTCCTGCACCGAATAGTTCACGACCGTCATCAAGGGCACGAGCGCGTTGAACGCGACCAGCAGGACGACGGGCGCCACCAGGAACCAGGCGCGCTGGTTTTCGGTCTTCATGCCGCGGCTCCTTTCGCGTCCACGCGCCAGCCGTCGGCGAACAGGGCCGTGCGGGCCGGGTCGAAGACCAGATGCGCGTCGCCATCGGGCACCGGCTGGCCTTCGCCCACCACGGCCAGCACGCGGGTGTCGCCCACGCGGGTCTCCACCACGCGGGCCTTGCCCACGTCGGCCACGCGGACCACACGGGCCGGCAGGCCGGTGGTGCCGAAGCCCACGAACTCGGGCCTCACGCCCACCTCCAGCCGCCGGGCGGCGGGGATCACGGGCGCGTCCAGCACCGGGTGCCCGGCCACGCGGGCCACACCGCCCGACACCTCGGCCGGCAGGACGTTCATGCCGGGCGACCCGATGAAATGGCCGACGAAGGTGTGGCGCGGTTCCTCGAACAGTTCCACGGGCGTGCCCACCTGCACCACCACGCCGTCCTGCATCACCACCACGCGGTCGGCAAAGGTCAGCGCCTCGGTCTGGTCATGGGTGACGTAGATCATCGTCACCCGGGTGCGCTGGTGCAGTTCCTTCAGTTTGGAGCGCAATTTCCACTTCAGGTGCGGGTCGATCACCGTCAGCGGTTCATCGAACATGATGACGTTGACGTCCTCGCGCACCAGACCCCGGCCCATGCTGATCTTCTGCTTGGCATCCGGCGTCAGCCCTGCCGCGCGGCGGGTCAGGTCGCGGTCCAGCTCCAGCATCGCGGCGATCTCGCGCACGCGGGCATCCACGCGATCCTCGGGCAGGCGGCGGTTGCGCAAGGGGAAGGCGAGGTTGTCGTAGACCGTCATCGTGTCGTAGATGACCGGGAACTGGAACACCTGGGCGATGTTGCGTTCGGTGGGGCTCGCGCGGGTCACGTCGCGGTCGCCGAACAGGATCTGCCCCTCGGTCGGGACCAGAAGCCCCGAGATGATGTTCAGCAGCGTGGACTTGCCGCAGCCCGACGGGCCCAGCAGCGCATAGGCGCCGCCGTCGTCCCATGTCAGGTCGATCTGCTTCAGCGCATAGTCGGCATCCGACCGGACCGGGCCATAGGCGTGGCGCAGGGCGTTCAGCGATATCCGTGCCATCAGGCGACCCGCCTTCCGTTGTCGTCGAACCAGAAGCCCCGCGCGGTGTCGATGCGGAAGGCGTGCGGCTCGCCCACGCGCCAGGGATGGACACCGGGCGACTGTGCGACCCAGGTCGCGGGGCCAAGCGCGAAATGCGCGACGCTTTCCGATCCCGACAGTTCGGTGATCAGCACCTGCCCCGTGACCGGCACACCAGTGCCGCCTTCGGGCGAGACATGGTGAGGGCGGATCGCGAAATGGTAGCGGCCGTCGGGCAGGCGGGCGGCGGCGCCCTCGGCCGACCATGTCAGCCCGCCATCGAGCGTCACACGGTCGCCCGACTTGACCGCCGCGGCCACGTTGATCGGCGGGTCCGAGAACACGCCTGCGGTCGCCAGGTTCCCGGGGTCGCGATAGACCTGCGGCGTCGGCCCGAACTGGGTGATGCGGCCCGCGTCCACCGTGGCCGTGTGGCCGCCCAGCAGCAGCGCCTCGGACGGTTCGGACGTGGCATAGACGACCGTCGCACCGCGGTCGGCAAAGATCGCGGGCAACTGGTCGCGCAATTCCTCGCGCAGCTTGTAGTCGAGGTTCGCGAGCGGCTCGTCGAGCAGCACCAGCCCCGCATCCTTGACGATGGCGCGCGCAATCGCCGTGCGCTGCTGCTGGCCGCCGGACAGCTCTGCCGGGCGGCGCTTCAGCATCGGCGTCAGGCGCAGGATCTCTGCCGCGCGGCCCACGCGCGTCTCGATGTCGGCCTTCGACAGGCCCGCCACGCGCAGGGGGGACGCGATGTTGTCGAACACGCTCATCGTCGGGTAGTTGATGAAGAACTGGTGCACGAAGCTGACGCCGCGCTTCTGGGGCGCCACGTCGGTGACGTCGCGGCCGTCCATGAAGACGCGGCCCGTCGTCGGGCGGTCCAGGCCCGCCATCAGCTTCATCAGGGTCGTCTTGCCCGCGCCGGTGGCGCCCAGAAGGATGTTGAAGCCGCCCGGCTTCAGCGCCAGCGAGGTTTCGTGGATGTGGACCTCGCCGCCCACGCTGCGGGTGACGGCCCGAAGTTCGACGGTCATGCCCGCGATGCCTTGTCTGTCTGGATTGGGGTTCCGGGGGCGGGCGATGCCGCCCCCGGACGGTTGGTTACTTGGACGGCTCGCCCGCGGCCCACTTGGCCAGAAGCTCCTCGTAGGGGATCGTCTCGCCCTGCGGGTCCTCGTTCTCCAGCGCGGCCTTGGGACCATCGGGACGGCCGAGCCACACGCTCGGGTCCTGCGGCTCGTTCAGGCGCGGACCGCAACCGCCATAGACGTTGGCGGCCTCGTCGGCTTCCTGCATCCGGGCCATAGTGATGTCCATTTCCTCGGCCAGACGGTCCATCGCTTCCTGCGGCGTGAACGCACCCGAGTTCACGTCACCGATCTGCTGCCACCAGATCTGCGCCAGCTTCGGATAGTCCGGCACGTTGATGCCGGTGGGCGACCAGCGGGTGCGGTCGGGCGAGCGGTAGAACTCGACCACACCACCCAGCGCCGGAGCGCGCTCGGTGAAGCTTTCGTGGTTGATCGTGGTGTCGCGGATGAAGGTCAGCCCGACGTGCGACTTCTTCACGTCCACGGTCTTGGACGTGACGAACTGCGCGTACAGCCACGCGGCCATGGCGCGGTCCGACGGGGTGGACTTCAGGAACGTCCAGGACCCCACGTCCTGGTAGCCGACCTTCTGGCCCGGCTGCCAGTAGGCGCCGTGGGGTGACGGGGCGGCGCGCCACAGGGGCATGCCCGCTTCGTCCACGGTGTTGTTGCCTTCCGACCGCGGCTTCACCATGTCGGCCAGGAACGCGGTATACCAGAAGATCTGCTGGGCCACGTTGCCCTGCGACAGGGCGGGCAGCGACTGGTAGAAGTCGTAGTTCGCGGCACCGGGCGGGGCATAGGCGCGCAGCCATTCGTCCCACTTGCGGATCGCGTAGACGGAGGCGGGGCCGTTCGCCTCGCCGCCGCGGCTGACGCTCGCGCCGACCGGGTTGCAGGTCCCGGCTTCCATCCGGATGCCCCATTCGTCGATCGGGATCCCGTTCGGTTCGCCCGCGGTGCCGGCACCGGCCATCGACAGCCAGGCGTCGGTCATCCGCCAGCCGAGGTCCGGCGCGCGCTTGCCGTAGTCCATGTGGCCATAGACCGTGACGCCGTCGATTTCCTTCACGTCGTTGGTGAAGAACTCGGCGATGTCCTCGTAGGCCGACCAGTTGACCGGAACGCCCAGGTCATAGCCGTACTTGGCCTTGAACGCGGCCTTCAGGTCCTCGCGCGCGAACCAGTCGGCGCGGAACCAGTAGAGGTTCGCGAACTGCTGCGTCGGCAGCTGGTAGAGCTTGCCGTCGGGACCGGTGGTGAACTGGCGCCCGATGAAGTCTTCCAGGTCGAGACCCGGGTTCGTCACCGCCGCCCAGTCGCCTGCCATCTGGTCGGTCAGGTTGTAGGCCAGCTGCATCCGGGCATGGGTGCCGATCAGGTCGCTGTCGTTGACGTAGCCGTCATACAGGTTGCGGCCCGTCTGCATCTGGGTCTGGATGGCCTGAACCACCTCGCCTTCGCCCAGAAGCTGGTGGTTCACGCGGATGCCGGTGATCTCGAAGAACGCTTGGGCCAGCGTGGTGGCCTCGTAGGTGTGGGTCGGGATCGTTTCCGACAGCACGTTGATCTCGAGCCCCGCATAGGGCTTGGATGCGTCGATGAACCACTGCATCTCGGCAATCTGTTCATCGCGGCTCAGGGCCGAGGGCTGGAATTCGCTATCGATCCAGCGTTCGGCGGCGGCCATGTCGGCCCAAGCCTGCGGTGCCGCACAAATGAGTGCGACGCCGGCGGCTGCCGACATCAGGTGTCTGCGCATCGTCTCCTCCCGTTCAGGTCGTTCGGGGTTGCTCCCCGATGCCGAACCCTCCCCGCGAAGGGGTGCTTGTGTCAAGTGCGTTGTCAAGGGGCTTCAGTTATCGCTAATATCCACACATTGGCTGATCGAATGAAAGAAAATCATGGTCGAACTGTCCGAACGCCAGGTGGCCATCCTGTCCGCGCTGCGCCGTGACGGCACCCAGTCGGTCGAGGCGCTGGCGCGCACGATGGCCGTGTCGGGCCAGACGATGCGGCGCGACCTCGACACGCTCAGCCAGCGCGGGCTGGTGCGCCGGGTGCACGGGGGCGCGGCGCTGGCCGAAGGGGCGGGCGCGCTCAGCCACCAGGAGCGCACCCATATCGCCGCGGCGGCCAAGGCGGCGATCGGGCGGCTGGCGGCGGATGCGATCCCGAACGGCTGTTCGGTCAGCCTGAACGTGGGCACCACGACCGAACAGGTGGCCCAGGCGCTGCGCGGGCACACCAACCTGATGGTGCTGACGAACAACGTGAACATCGTGGGGATCCTCGCCGGCACGCCGTCGAAGGAACTGATCCTCGCGGGCGGCTACTATCGCCAGTCGGATGGCGCCATCGTGGGCGAGGCGGCGGTGGATTTCGTGTCGAACTACAAGGTCGATGTGGCCGTGATCGGCTGTTCCGCGCTGGACGAGGACGGGGCGGTGCTGGATTTCGACCCGCGCGAGGTGTCGGTGGCCCGCGCGATCCTGCGTAACGCCCGGCGCAAGGTGCTGGTGGCGGATGCGTCGAAGTTCGACCGCACCGCCTCGGCGCGCATCTGCGACATCGGCGAGATCGACCTGTTCCTGACCGACCAGCCGCCGCGGCCCCGCTTTGCCGCCGTCGCCCAGGCCCGCGGGACCGAGGTCCGCTGGCCCGGCAAGGGCGCCTGACCCCCGGGTCAGCGGCCCCAGCGCAGGACCAGCGGATCGAGCGGGCGCAGAAGGTCCAGCAGCATGGCCCGCGTGGCGGGATGCAGCGGCGCGATGGGGTGGCGGCAGGTGTCCGAAGCGACCACCCCGCCCGCCACCATCGCGGCCTTGGCCGACCGGAACCCGCACTGGCGGTTTTCGTGGTTCACCGCGGGCAGGATGCGGGCATAGGCTGCCGTCGCCCCCGCCCGGTCGCCCGCGGCCCAGGCGGTCAGCACCGGCTTGATCTGGTCGGGGATCATGGCACTGGTCATCGTCCCCGTGGCGCCCGCGTCCAGATCGGCCAGCAGGGTGATCGCCTCCTCGCCGTCGAAGGGACCTTGGATCGCCGCGCCGCCCTGGTCGATCAGCGCGCGCAGCTTGGCCGCTGCCCCCGCGCATTCGATCTTGAACAGCTTCACCATCGGGATCTCGCGCGCCATCCGCACCAGCAGCGGCACGGGCAGGTCCACGCCGGACAGGGGCGCGTCCTGCACCATGATCGGCAGGCCGACCTCGCCCACGCGGGCGAACTGTTCATACGTCTGGTCGGGCGTGCCGCGCATCAGCGCCCCGTGATAGGGCGGCATCATCATCAGCATCGCGGCACCGTGGTCCCGCGCATGGCGCGCACGGGCCACCGCGATGTCGGTGGCAAAGTGGCTGACGGTGACGATGACGGGGATGCGCCCCGCCATGTGCGCGAGCGACAGCTCGGTCAGCTGCCGCCGCTCCTCGTCCGTCAGCAGGAACTGCTCCGAGAAGTTGGCCAGGATGCAGATGCCGTCGCAGCCCTGATCCACCATCAGGTCGATGACGCGGCGCATGCCGTCGTAGTCCACCGTGCCATCGGCGTGGAACGGCGTGGGGGCGACGGGCCAGATGCCGGAATAGGCGGCCATCAGTGGCTTTCCCGCGCGACCGCGTTGCCCCGGCAACCGACCAGGAAATCCATGTCTGCCCCGGTGTCGGCGCCCTGCACATGGTCGTGGTAAAGCTGCGCGTAGCCGCCATTCGGGCGCGGCACGGGCGGGGTCCATGCGGCCAGCCGCGCGGCGATCTCGGCCTCGGGCACGTCGAGGTGCAGGCGACGGGCGGCCACGTCCAACTCGATCATGTCGCCCGACCGCACGACGGCCAAGGGGCCACCGCGCGCGGCCTCGGGTGCGGCGTGGAGCACCACCGTGCCATAGGCGGTGCCCGACATGCGCGCGTCGGAGATTCGCACCATGTCTGTGATCCCCTTGCGCAGGACCTTGGGCGGCAGGCCCATGTTGCCGACCTCGGCCATGCCGGG
>DBBA01000113.1 GCA_002291955.1 Rhodobacteraceae bacterium UBA996
TTTTGTCAACACAGCCTAGCTCCGACATCGCGCTGATCAGCAGCTTCTTTTGAAAACAAACAATTGAGAAATCGTAAGTCTTCTTGAGATCGACCCTCTGACGAACCCTGTCACTCAAGGCGACATAAATCCGGTCAATCTCTGGATTTCTCTGTTCGCCACCAAAAACGAGAGCCATATGAATAAGTATCAATTCTTCGAGGAAGGAGAAGTTCAGTTCGGTCCTGAATTCCCCTGACTCCTTTACCTCTTGAAGTGCCTTCAACAAACGGACTGCGGACGGGAACTCCATGGATGACGGGCCATACACCTGCCGGAGCAGCCGCCGTACGTGGGAGATGTGCCGTTCAAACATCGCGTGGCTTGCTCGCTCGAGGGAAAAGAACTGGAAGACCGCCTGACCAAGACAATGGAAGGATAAAGGACCGGACGCGTCGATGTGTCAAACTGGCGAAGGAACGACACGCCGTGTCCGTCGCTGACCTTCCCCGCACGCTTGGCAACCCGCGCCCCGCCCCTATCTGCCTGCCCATGACCGGTCTGACCGTCCTGTGGTTCAAACGCGACCTGCGCGTCGCCGATCACCCCGCGCTTGCCCATGCGGCGGCGCAGGGGGGGCTGGTGTTGCCGTTCTACATCGTCGAACCCGACTACTGGCGGCTGTCCGACACGTCCGCCCGGCAATGGGCGTTCACGTCGGAATGCCTGCACAGCCTGCGCGCGGACCTCGCCGCGCTTGGCTGTCCGCTGGTGGTGCGCACCGGCGACGCGGTGGACACCCTCGCCCGCCTGCACGCCCGCCACCCCGTCGCCCGGATCGTCAGCCATCAGGAGACCGGGAACCTCTGGACCTTTGCCCGCGACCGGGCGGTGGGGGCCTGGGCGCGCGGGCAGGGCATTCCGTGGGACGAACTGCCGCAATCGGGTGTGGTGCGCCGCCTGCGGTCGCGCGACGGCTGGGCGGCGGCGCGGGACCGCTGGCTGATGCAGCCGATGGCCACCACCCCCCGCGCTCTGCCACCGCTGCCCCCTGGCATCGACCCCGGTCCGATCCCCACGGCCGCCGACCTCGGCCTTGCGCCCGACCCCTGCCCGCAGCGCCAGACCGGTGGGCGGGCGCAGGCGCTGTCGCTCCTCGGCTCCTTCCTCACCGACCGCGGCCAGACCTACCGCGCGGCGATGGCCTCGCCCGTCACCGGCGAGACCGCGTGCTCCCGCCTGTCGCCGCACCTGGCGCTCGGCACCCTGTCGGGGCGCGAGGCGCACCGCGCGGCGGACGCGCGCCTGCTGGAGGTGCGCGGCACGCGCGAAGGGTGGACCGGCGCCATGCGGTCGTTCCAGGCCCGCCTCGCCTGGCGCGACCACTTCATGCAGAAGGCCGAGGATGCGCCGGACATCGAGGCGAGGTGCCTGCATTCCGCCTATGAAGACCTGCGTCCCCGTACCCCCGATGCCATGCGGCTGGCGGCGTGGGAGGCGGGCGAGACGGGGCTGCCGTTCGTGGACGGCTGCATGCGCTACCTCGCCGCCACCGGCTGGCTGAATTTCCGCATGCGGTCGATGCTGATGGCGGTGGCGAGCTATCACCTGTGGCTCGACTGGCGCGCGACCGGGCCGCATCTCGCGCGGCAGTTCACCGACTACGAGCCCGGCATCCACTGGGCGCAGACGCAGATGCAGTCGGGCACCACGGGGATGAACACGGTGCGGATGTACAACCCCGTCAAGCAGGGCCACGACCAGGACCCGACGGGTGCCTTCACGCGGACCTGGGTGCCGGAACTGGCCGATGTGCCCGACCGGTTCCTGCAAGCGCCCTGGGACTGGGAGGGTGCCGCCACGGTGCTCGACCGCCGCTACCCCCGCCCCATCGTGGACCTGAAGGCCGCGGCGGCCTTTGCCCGGGATGCCGTCTGGGGCGTGCGCCGGGGGGATGCGTTCCGGGCCGAGGCGGCCCAGGTCGTGAAGAAGCACGCCAGCCGCAAGGACGGCGGGGCAGGGCGCCACTTCGTCAACGACCGCGACCCGAAACCCCGCCGCCCCCGCGGCAAGCCCGGCAATGCCAAGCAACTGGCGATGGACCTGTGATGCCCCGCGGCGTGAAGAAGGAACACCTGCCCACCAAGACCTGCGCCACCTGCGGCAAGCCCTTCACCTGGCGCAAGAAATGGGAACGTGACTGGGACTCGGTCCGGTTCTGCTCGGACCGCTGCCGCGCGGATGCGAAGCGCAAGCCTGCCTCCTGAACCGGCGTCCCTTCATCCTTGCCGAAATACCTCGGGGGTGCGGGGGCAGAGCCCCCGCCCACACCACCGTCAGTCCGCCCCCACGGCCCGGGCGAGCTTGCCGAGCGTCTGCAACCCCAGTGCCTCGGCCCCGAAGCCGCGGGCCATCTCGACCTCGGCGGCACTCGGGAAGGTCATGTGCAGGGTCACCCGCGTGCCGCCCTCCTCGGGCGCGAAGGTCACGCGAACGACCTTCCCGCTGCCCGCGTCGTCGTCGGCATCGAGGATGTAGTCGATCCGCCGCTCCGGCACATGGGCGGTGTAGCGGTGGCGGTTGGGCCAGACCGTGCCGTCGGGGCCGAGCATGTCGAACCGCCACTGGCCGCCCTGTCGCAGGTCGATCTCGTGGGTGCGGCAGGTGAAGCCGTCCGGGCCCCACCAGCGGGGCAAGGCGTCCGCGTCCACCCACGCCGCCCAGACGCGGGCCACGGGGGCGGCGATCACGCGAGTGATCTCCATCACCCGCCCCGCGCCATCGGCGACCGCCGACAGGTTCCCCAGACCCGCGTCGAACCCGGCGCGATAGCCGCCCGCCATGTCCCCCGTCATCCCGGCCAGTTGCACCGTCACCCGCAGGGCCGTGCCGTCACCGTCCGGGGCGACTTCCGCCGTCACCAGCGCCACCGACAACAGCCGCCCGTCCCGCGACACGACCTCCGAGTTCACCGTGCGCGAACCCGCGTCCACCACCAGCCAGCCGACCTCGCACCGGATGTCGGGCTGGCCTGAGACCTTGCAGAGCGACACTTCCTGTCCGCCAGGGCGAGTGTCGGCCGACAGGAACTCCACCGTCACATCCGGCGAGGGCGCGGCCCAGGCGGCGCGCAGGCCGGGGTTGGTCCAGGCCTGCCAGACCTGCAGGGGTGTGGCCGCCATCCGCCGGTCGAACACCAGCGTGGCGTGGGCGACACCGGTCACATCAGCCCCTGCGCATAGGTTTCCAGCTGCCCCGCTACCGTGCCCCAGCCGTCGTGGAACCCCATCTCCTCGTGCGTCCTGCGCGTCTCGGGCGAGCGGTGCCGGGCCACGGCCACATAGCGCGTCCGGCCACCGCCCAGATCGGCGAAGGTCATGATCGCGGTCATGAACGGCTCGGGTGCGGGCTTCCATCCCGTGGTGTAGGCGTCGGTGAACACCAGCCGCGCCTCGGGCACCACCTCCAGCCAGACGCCGCGGTTGTCCATCACGTTGCCGTCCACGTCGAAGGTCGTGTCGAACGCGCCACCCACGCGCAGGTCGATGGTGCAGGCCGTCACCCGGTGCGGGCGGGGGATGAACCAGTGCGGCAGGTGCGCGGGATCGGTCCAGCAGCGCCAGATGAGGTGGCGGGGCGCGGACAGGTCGCGGGTCAGCACCAGGTCGAGGTCGGGGTCGTAGTCCACGATGTCATGGGGCATCGGGGTCCTCCTTCATCAGTTGCGTCACATAGGCGTCGAGCCGGTCGAGCCGGGCGTTCCACATCGCGCGCTGCTCCTCGATCCAGGCGCGGGCGGGATCAAGCGCGGCAGGCCGCGCCCGGCAGATGCGGGTGCGGCCGCGCTTTTCCGTCTCGATCAGGCCGCCGGATTCAAGCTTGCCGACATGGGCGAGCACGGTCGGCAGCGACAGGCCAAAGGGTTCGGCCAGTTCCCCCACCGGCGCAGGCCCGCGCATCAGGCGGGCATAGATCGCCCGGCGCGTGGGGTCGGAGAGCGCCTGGAACAGGGCGTCGAGCGCGGGGTCGTGGGCGGACATGGGGGCCTGAATACTGAGTCGATCATCAAAGTATCAGCCACCTGCCCGGAAAGATAGTCGAGTGACGAAGTATTAGGCGTTCGACCTGAAACCCGCGCGCGAGGGCCCGCCCGCGTGTTGCCGATCGGAAACTTCCGTTCTAATGGGAACGCCCGAGACAGGGATTCCACGGCATACGGCGAAAGGGCAGGGCGGATGACAGCACGGGTGGATCGCGAGGGACTGAAGGTCGCGGCAGAGCTTGCGGCCTTTGTCGAGACCGAGGCGCTGCCGGGGTCGGGCGTCGCGCCCGGGGCCTTCTGGGCGGGCCTGTCGGCCCTGGTTCGCGACCTGTCGCCCCGCACCGCGGACCTGCTGGCCACCCGCGCTCGGATGCAGGCGCAGATCGACGCCTGGCACCGCGCGCACCCCGGCCGGCCCGACCCGGCCGCGTATCGCGCGTTCCTTGCCGACATCGGCTATCTGGTGCCCGAGGGCCCGGATTTCACGGTGGACACCACCGGCACCGACCCCGAGATCGCGTCCATGGCCGGGCCGCAGCTGGTCGTGCCCGTCACCAACGCCCGCTATGCGCTGAACGCCGCCAACGCGCGATGGGGGTCGCTGTATGACGCGCTGTATGGCACCGACGCGCTGGGGGATGCTCCCGCGCCGGGGCCGTTCGATGCCGCGCGGGGTGCCCGCGTGGTCGCCTGGGTCCGCGCGCATCTGGATGCGGTCGCACCGCTGGCGGGCGTGTCCTGGGCGGATATCTCCGGGCTGACCGTGGCGGGCGGGGCGCTGGTCGCCCAGGCGCCCACCGGGCCGGTCGGGCTGGCCGACCCCGCGCAGTTCGCGGGGTCCGCCCCGGGGCGCTGCCTTCTGCGCGTCAACGGTCTGCACCTGGAGATCGTGATCGACCCCGCCACCGCCATCGGGGGCACCGACCGTGCCGGGATCAGTGATGTGCGGATCGAATCCGCCCTGTCGGCGATCATGGATTGCGAGGATTCGGTCGCCTGCGTGGACGCCGCCGACAAGGTCGGCGCGTACCGCAACTGGCTGGGCCTGATGCGGGGCGATCTGGCGGAAACGGTGACGAAGGGCGGCCGCACCTTCACCCGCCGCCTGAACGCGGATGCGACCTGGACCGCACCGGACGGGTCGCCCCTGACGCTCAGGTCCCGCGCGCTGATGCTGGTGCGCAACGTCGGCCACCTGATGACCACGCCCGCGATCCTGACCGCCGACGGCGAGGAGGTGCCCGAGGGGCTGATGGATGCCATGGTGACGGTGCTGTGCGCCTGCCACGACCTGCGCGGGGCGCGGCGGAACTCGGCCGCCGGGTCGGTCTATGTGGTGAAGCCCAAGATGCATGGGCCCGACGAGGTCGCGCTGGCGGTCGAGACGTTCGACAGGGTCGAGGATGCGCTGGACCTGCCGCGCAACACCGTCAAGCTCGGCATCATGGACGAGGAGCGGCGGACGTCCGCCAACCTGCGCGAATGCCTGCGCGCCGCGCGGCACCGGGTGGCGTTCATCAACACCGGCTTCCTGGACCGCACAGGAGACGAGATCCACACCTCGATGCAGGCCGGTCCCATGCTGCCCAAGGGCGAGATGAAGGGGGCGGCCTGGCTGAAGGCGTACGAGGATCGCAACGTCGATATCGGCCTTGCCTGCGGGCTGCGGGGCCGGGCGCAGATCGGCAAGGGGATGTGGGCGGCGCCCGATGCCATGGCCGACATGCTGGCCGCCAAGGTCGCCCATCCGATGGCGGGGGCGAATTGTGCCTGGGTCCCGTCGCCCACCGCTGCGACCCTGCACGCCACGCACTACCACCGCGTCGATGTGGCGGCCCGGCAGGCCGAGATCGCGGCGGGGGGCGCGCGAGGCACGCTGGACGCGCTCCTGACGATCCCGCTGGCCGACGGGCGCAACTGGACCCCCGACCAGATCGCGGCCGAGGTGGAGAACAACGCGCAAGGCATCCTCGGCTATGTCGTGCGCTGGGTCGATCAGGGGATCGGCTGTTCCAAGGTGCCCGACATCCACGACGTCGCGCTGATGGAGGATCGCGCGCCCTGCCGCATCTCGTCGCAGGCGCTGGCGAACTGGCTGATGCATGGCGTCGTGAGCGAGGCGCAGGTGATGGCCGCGCTGCGCAAGATGGCCGTGGTGGTGGACGGCCAGAACGCGGGCGATCCGGCCTATCGCCCGATGGCGCCGGGCTTCGACGGGGCGGCGTTCATGGCGGCTTGCGATCTGGTGTTCCGCGGGGCCGAACAGCCGTCGGGCTATACCGAGCCGGTCCTGCATGCCCGGCGGCTGGACGTGAAGTCGGTTCGCGCCGCGGCGGCCTGACCGCGCCCGTTCCGCCGCTGCCCGATCCCCGGGCAGCGTGCGGGCGGGGTCGCGCGCACAGGGCCTGTGCACGCTGTGGTGCCGGAAAGGGTCTTTTCATCGTTCCGTCACACTATATCCTGACGCCAAGGTCGCGGGCAGGCGAACGGGTGCAGTCATGGGTCGGCCGGTCATCGGCATCATCGGCAACAGCCATCTGATCAACGATCAGTATCCGGCACACTCCTGCGGCACGATGAACTGTGCCGCGGTCGCCGAGGTGGCGGGGGCGCTGCCGCTGGTGATCCCGTCCGATCCGCGCTTCGTCTGCGTGTCCGAGGTGCTGGAGGTTGTCGATGGCATCCTGCTGACCGGGGGCCGCCCGAACGTCCATCCCGAGGAGTATGGCGAGGCGGAAACCCCCGCGCATGGCGCCTTTGACCGCTGCCGCGACGCGGTGGCGCTGCCGATGGTGCGCGCCTGCGTGGAGCGGGGTATCCCGATCCTGGGCATCTGCCGCGGCTTCCAGGAGATGAACGTGGCGCTGGGTGGGTCGCTGTACCCGGAAATCCGCGAGTTGCCGGGCCGGATGAACCACCGCATGCCGCCCGACGGCACGCTGGAAGAAAAGTTCGCGATCCGCCACGCGGTGCATTTCACCGAGGGCGGCGTGTTCCACCGGCTGATGGGCACCACCACGGTGATGACGAACACGCTGCACGGGCAGGGGATCAACCGGGCAGGTGCGCGCATCGTGATCGACGGCCGGGCCGAGGATGGCACGCCCGAGGCGATCCACGTGGACGGGGCGCCGGGCTTTGCCCTGGGCGTGCAGTGGCACCCTGAATGGAACGCGGCACTCGACCCCGTGTCGCGCCCGCTGTTCGCGGCCTTCGGCGCGGCGGCTGCGGCTTGGGCGGATACGCGGCGCGGGCGGGTGGAACCCCTGCGCCGGTCGGCCTGACGGGACAGCATGTTCGTCGCGGAGACTTGACAGGGGTCAAGGTGGCCGTCGGGGGGGCGTGTCAGGGTGCCTTCGCGAGGGAGACGCCATGAAGATCCTCATCCTCTATGCGACGACCGAAGGCCAGACGCTGAAGGTGGCCCGCCATGTCTTCGACCGTCTGGTGGAAGCAGGCCAAGCCGCCCGGCTGATCGCCGCGGTCGATGCGGCCGACCTGACGCCTGCGGGGTTCGAGGCGGCGATCCTGGCCGGGTCGGTCCACGCCGGGCGCTATCAGACGCCGCTGGTGGACTGGGCGCGGGCGCAGGCGGTCGCCCTGCGGGCGCTGCCGACGCTGTTCCTGTCGGTGTCCTTGTCGGTGGCGGGGGATGATGCCGACGACTGGGAAGGTCTGCGCAACTGCGTGCGCGCGTTCGGGGCCGAGACCGGGTGGACCCCGGGCCGGGTCGAGCATGTGGCCGGCGCCTTCCGGTTCCGCGACTACGACTTCTTCCGCTACTGGGCGATGCGCTGGATCGCGTCCGCGCGGGACGAGGCGGTGCGCCCGGGGCGCGACAAGGAATACACCGACTGGGGCAAGCTGGACGCGGCCGTGGACGACTGGATGGCCTCCGTCAGCGGGGCGGTGGCCTGAAGGGCCGCGCGGATAGCCACGCCCGCACGGCGGGGTCCGCGGTCAGCCCGATGGCGCGGGTCAGCGCGTCGCCTGCCGCGGGGTCACCGAGCGCCGCCAGCACATGTGCGCGGGTCGCCCACCAAGGCTGGTGCGCCGTGACCTGTGCGTCGGGCAGCGCGTCAAGCACCGCCAGCGCCGCCCCGGCGTCCCCCGCGCCCATGAGCGCCGCCGCGCGGGCGACCGCGACCCCGACCGTCGGACGCATCTGGGCGAGTGCGGCATAGAGCGTGACCAGCGCCGCGCGGTTCACCCGGCCGGTGATCCGGCGTTCCGCGTGGACCGACTGGATCGCGGCCTCGCACTGGAAGCGGCCGAACCGGCCCGCACGGGACGCCCGGCGCAGGGCCGCATCGGCGCGGTCGGCCATTGCGGCGTCCCACAGCGCGGGGTCCTGATCGTCGAGCGGTACATAGGCGCCGCCCGCCCGCTGCGCCGGGGCACGGGACCGGGCGTGCAGCATCAGCGCGAGCAGGCCCAGCACCTCGGGGTCGTCGGGGAGGACGGCGGCCAGCGCCTCGGCCAGCCAGATCGCCTCGGCCCGCAGGTCGGCCCCGTCCTCGGCCCCATGCGCGCTGTCGAGCCCGGCGCCGAAGGCCGCATAGATCGCTTCCAGCACGGCCTCCGCCCGGTCGGGCCACTGGTCGAGGGCTCCGGGCACGAACCCGCCCGCGCTGTCCCGCAGGGCGGCCTTGGCGCGGGACAGGCGCCGGCCCATCGCGGCGGGTGACACCAGGAACGCCGCGCCGATCCGGTCGGCCGTCAGGCCAAGGACCGCCTGCAGCATCAGGGGCGTGCGCACGCCCGGGTCCACGCGCGGGTCGGCACAGGCGAGGAGAAGCCCCAGCCGGTCGTCAGGCAGGTCGCGGGCGGGCATGTCGGCGAGGTCCTCGATGGCGCGGATGACGTCGGATTGCGCGCGGGCCGCGGTGCCTGCGCGGGCCTGCGCGTGGCCGTGGACGCGGCGGGCGGTGACGATCAGCCAGGCTTCGGGGCTGGCGGGAACACCGGTACGGGGCCAGGTGTCCAGCGCCGCGCGGAACGCCTCGGCCACGGCATCCTCGGCCGCGGACAGGTTGCGGGTGCGCGCGGCAAGTGTCGCCACCAGCCGCCCGTAACTGTCCCGGGCGGCGCGTTCGGCCGCCCGGGCTGCGTCGGTTGCGGACATCCGGGCCCCGTCAACCGGGCATCGTCAGGACCGGGCGCACCTCGGTCGAGCCGTATCCCGAGGACGGTGCCCGCGCGGCCCAGTCGAGGGCCGCGTCCATGTCGGGAACGTCAATCACGAAGAACCCGCCGAGTTGCTCCTTGGCGTCGGCATGCGGGCCGTCCTGCACGTCGCGCCGGTCGCCCGTCTGGCGGACGGTGACGGCGGTGCCCGGGGGCAGAAGGCCCGCGCCCGAGACGAACACGCCCGCCTGTGCGAGCGCCGCGCCATAGGCTGACCAGCCGGCCCAGTAGTCGCCCGCCGTGGCGGGGTTGTCGCGGCGCGCGAAGTCCTCGGCGCGTTCGAGGCAGAGGATGGTGAACTGCATGGGTCTCTCCTTGTCAGGGTCAGCGTAGCAGGGGATGGGGGCCCGTCACATGCCCGGCGCGGGGAAGCCGGGGCGCACCTCGACCACGCCGGTCGTGGCGGCGGGCAGGCGGCGGGCCCAGTCGAGCGCGGCGGCGGCGTCGGCCACGTCGATCTGGAAGTAGCCCCCTAGGGCCAGGGGCGCCGTGGCATGTGCGCCCGGGCCCGCGGTCGTGACGATGGCCGCGGGGTCGGTCACCAGCGCCTGGCCGCCGCGCAGGATGCCCGCTGCCCCGGCCTCGGCCGCGAAGGTGGCGTAGGTGCCCCAGTAGGCCGCGCCATCGGCACCTGCGTCGGTGCGGAGCGCAAGCTGGTCGGGGGACTCGTAGATCATGAGTGTGAAGGGCTCGGCCCCGGCGGGGGCGGCGAGGGCGAGGGCGAGGGCCAGGGCAAGTGCAAGGCGGGTCATCGGGTGTCTCCATCGGGGTTGCGAGTGCCGCCACCACGGCGGTCTCGAAAGGGAGAGCGGCGGGGAGGGGTGATTTCGACAGGCGGTGCGGAAAAAGTTGTGGCGGGTCGAAGGGCGGGGGCTCTGCCCCCGTGGCCCTCGGCTTGCGCCTCGGGCGTTCGGGCCTGAACGATGTCCACTGGACATCGTTCCGGGCGGCCCTCACCCCCCGGGATATTTGGGACAGGATGAATGGGGGGAGGCTTGACCTGCGGGTGGACGTGGGGTGCGGTCGGGTGGCGAAACGGGGAGGGTGACATGCGCGGGCTGCCGCTGTGGAAATGGGTCGACATCCCGCCGGTGTGGCTGGGGCTGTTCGTCGTGGCGGCCTGGGGGCTAGCCGGTGTCGGGCCGCGGATGGGCGGGGGCGCGGTCACGCAGTTGCTGGGCGGGCTCATGGTCGGCGCGGGCGTGCTGGTGATCGTGCTGGCGGGGCTGGCGCTGTCGCGGGCGCGGACGACTTTGATCCCGCACCTGCAGCCAAGCGCGCTGGTGACGGACGGCGTCTACGGGCTGTCGCGCAACCCGATCTATCTGGGCGATGCGCTGATCCTGACGGGCTTCGTGCTGCGGTTCGACGGGGTGGTGGCGTGGGTGCTGGTGCCGCTGTTCG
>DBBA01000117.1 GCA_002291955.1 Rhodobacteraceae bacterium UBA996
TCCAGGTGCCGCAGGACAACCGGCTGGGGACGCTGTTCAACATCGTGGGCTTACAGACCAAAATGAGATACGGCTCGCAGACCCAGGTCTTCCGACTGATCCCCGGCCTGCAGGACGCGTCCTTTGCCCGGCTCGGCGGCATCCACCGGAACACCTTCATCAACTCCCCCCGGTTGCTCGATGACCGGATGCGCCTGCGGTCGCGGGCGAACATCCGGTTTGCGGGCCAGATCACCGGGGTCGAGGGCTATGTGGAGTCGGCGGCGATGGGCCTCCTGGCGGGCCGGATGGCCGCCGCGGCAATCCTTGGCCGCGACCTGCCCCCGCCCCCGCCCGACACCGCCATGGGGGCGCTGGTCGCCCACATCACCGGGGGCGCGGATGCCCGCACCTTCCAGCCGATGAACGTGAACTTCGGCCTGTTCCCGCCCGTGGATGCGCGCGGCGGGCGGCGGGGGCGCAAGGACCGCTACCTTGCCTACACCGACCGGGCCAAGGCGCGCTTCACCGACTGGCTGGCGGCGACGGCGGCCCTGCAGCCCGCCTGAATGGTGTTCACCACCCGCTTTGCCCCCTCGCCCACGGGGCCGCTGCACCTTGGCCACGCCTATTCGGCGATCCTTGGGCACGACATGGCGCGGGCCGCGGGGGGGCGGTTCCTGCTGCGGATGGAGGATACGGACCTCGAACGCTGCCGGCCGGAGTACGAGGCCGGGATCATCGACGACCTGACCTGGCTCGGCCTGACATGGGACGGTCCGGTGCACCGCCAGTCCGCCCACATCGCGGCCTACAATGCCCGGCTCGACCGGCTGGTGGACCGGGGCCTGCTGTACCCCTGCTCCTGCACCCGCGCCGACATCCGCGCGGCCCTGTCCGCGCCGCAGGAAGGCGTGGCCTTTGCCGTCTATCCCGGAACCTGCCGCGGCCGCCCGATGGCCGACCGGCGCCCGGGCGACGCACTGCGGCTGGACATGGCGCGCGCGCTGGCGACCCTGCCCGCGTCCCGGCTTGTCTTCGACGAGACCGGCCCCGCGCACGCGGGCCCCCACCGGATCGACCCCGCCGACGCGCTGGAGCGGATCGGTGACGTGGTCCTGTCGCGCAAGGGCGAGGACATCGTGGCCTATTTCCTCGCCTCGGCGCTTGACGATGCCGGCCAGGGGATCACCCATGTGGTCCGGGGCGAGGACCTGTTCGACTTCACCCCCGTGCAGGTGATCCTGTTGCGGCTCTACGGCCTGACGGTGCCCACCTATCACCACCACCGCCTGATCCGCGACGCGGACGGCAAGCGGCTGGCCAAGCGCGACGACGCCCGCGCCATCGCCAGATACCGGGCCGAGGGCGCGACCCCCGCCGACATCCGCGCGATGGTCGGCCTCTAGCCCCCAGCGGGGTCGGACGGGCGCATCAACTCCACCTCGGCACCCTCTCGGACGGCGGTGTAGAAGCACGTCCGGCGCCCGGTGTGGCAGGCCGGGCCGGTCTGGTCCACCAGCGCCAGCAGACAGTCGCGGTCGCAGTCCACGCGCAGCTCCACCAGCCGCTGCCGGTGGCCCGACGTCTCGCCCTTGACCCAGAACGCGGCCCGCGAGCGCGACCAGTAGGTGACGTCACCCGTGGCCAGCGTGCGCGCCACTGCATCGGCGTTCATCCAGGCGACCATCAGGACCTCGTGCGTCGCGGCATCCTGGGCAATGCACGGGATCAGCCCGGCAGCATCGAAGCGGAGCGAGGCGGGGTCGAAGGTCATGGCACGGGTCCTTTGCGGAAGCCTTTGCAGGGCAACGCAGCGACGCTATCTATCGTCGGGACGGGCGAAGGGAAAGACGTCATGGCCGACAGCGACCTGATCAAGCTGTATTCCGGGCGAATCCTTGATCTGGCGGCGAACATCCCCCTGGCGGGACGGCTGGATGCGCCGATGGCGACCGTGCGGCGCCGCTCGCCCCTGTGCGGATCGACCGTGACGGTGGACCTGGACGTGGCACAGGGTCGCATCACCCGCTTCGCCCAGGACGTGAAGGCCTGCGCGCTGGGGCAGGCTTCGGCGTCCGTCCTGGGCGCCGTGGTCATGGGCCGGACGCTGGCCGAGGTCGAGACGGCGGGCGCGCAACTGGCGGCCATGCTGAGGGACGCGGGCCCCGTTCCGCAGGCACCTTTCGACGGCTGGGAAGTGCTGCTTCCCGCCCGTGACTACCGCAATCGCCATGCCTCGATCCTGCTGGCGATCGAGGCGACCGCCGACGCGATGCGCGCGGCGATCCAGGCGACCGACGCCCCCGCGTTAAGCCGTCCGTAACCGCGGCACGTTACCTCTCCGCCCATTCGCGGAGAGGATCCTATGGCAGTTGCGGCATCCCTGGCCTTGAACGTGAACGCGCAGGATCAGGACCATTTCGGCCGCCGCACGGCGGATCAGGTTCTTGCGGGCATGGCAGGGATCGCCACCGACGTGGGGATCGAGATCGTCGATCTTGCCGGGTTCCTCGATTCGGTCGAGGCAAGCTGCAAGGACCAGGGGCAGGTGATTGCCCGGACCACCGAGGCCGCGCGCCGGATCGGCCCGCAGAACGACGCCGTCAATCGCGAGGTCGCCGTTCTGGGGAAGGAGGCCACGGATGCGCTTGGCGTGGTCAACCGCTCGATCGAGACCCTGCGCGAATCGGGTGAGGCCAATCGCAGCGTGGCCCGCTGGGTGCAGGACGCGGCCACGCGGCTGGGGCGGGCGGGCACGAACCTGGACCGGGTGCGCACGAGCAACAGCGACATCTCGGCCATTGCATCCCAGGTGAACATCCTGGCCATCAACGCCAAGATCGAGGCCGCGCGTGCGGGGGACGCCGGCCGCGGTTTCGCCGTGGTGGCCGAGGCGATCAACGCGCTGTCCCAGAAGACCGCCCGCGCCGCCGAGACGATCGGCGACACCATCGGCGCCCTGACCGAGGAGTTGCAGGTCCTGTCGCGCACCGCAGCCGGCATCTCGGGCGAGGCGGAGCGCGTGCTCGCCCGATCCGAGGAGGCCGACCGCAGCCTGTCCGAGATCGGGACGAGCGTCGGTGCGGTGTCGGACGCGACCACCCGGATCGAGGCCGCCACGTCCGAGGTCCGTCGCGCGTTCGAGGCAATCCTGCCGCAGCTTGCGGCGATCAGCGACAGCGTGTCGGGCGTGGGCAAGGGCGTGCACACCGTCCGCGACCGTGTCCACGGCATGGTCGACAGCAGCGAAACGCTGCTGCAGGACATCGCTGCGCTCGGTGGCGCGCTGGAGGACGCGCCGTTCATCGCGCAGGTCAAGGCCGATGCGGCCACCCTGTCCGAGCGGCTTGAACAGGCCGTGCAGACCGGCGAGATCAGCGAGGCGCAGCTGTTCGCGACCGACTACCGGCCGATTGCCGGCACCAATCCGCCGCAGGTGATGGCCCCGTTCACGGCCCTGACGGACCGCCTGTTCCCGTCGGTCCAGGAAGCCGCCCTGACCCGCGATCCGCGCATCGTGTTCTGCGCGGCGGTGGACCGGAACGGATACCTGCCCACGCACAACACCCGGTTCTCGCAGCCGCAGGGGGCCGATCCCGTCTGGAACACTGCCAACAGCCGGAACCGCCGGATCTTCAACGACCGCGTCGGGCTGAAGTCCGGGCGAAACCGGGAGCCGTTCCTGCTGCAGGTCTACCGCCGCGACATGGGCGGCGGATCGTTTGTCCTGATGAAGGATGTCTCGGCCCCGATCTTCGTGCGCGGACGGCACTGGGGCGGCCTGCGGCTAGCCTACAAGGTCTGAGCGGCGCAAGCCCACCGCCAGACCCCGCGGCGGGTTACCTTGCCGGTCGGGAAAGGCCCGCCGCCGTGCGGGGCCGCACGGCGGCGGAAAGTGGCGGTCCGAGGCAAGGCCGACCGGACACCGGCCAACCGGGACCCGTGGGGACCGGGCCCTGCGCACCGAGGCGCATGCGACGGGAGACCGCAGGCAGAACCGTCAGAGAAAAGCGGGCAGATGCAGGGCCACCACGAGGATGGCGAACAGGGCGGCGGCCCCCAGAAGATCCTCGGCCAGTTGACGCGGCTGGGATGTCAGGGCGGCGTGAAGGGAACGGATCATGACGAACCTCGCTTAAGTTCACCGTATGTTCCATTTCTCCGCAGGCAACGCAAGAACAATTAATGAACTGGTAACATTTTTCCGGTCTGCTGGGCCTACCCCGCGGCCATGAAGGCAATCGCCCGGTCCTGCTCCATCAGCCACAGCAGCGTCCGTGCGGCCCGTCCGCGGGGCGTTTCCAGCGCCGGGTCGATATCGAGCAGGTGCCGCGCATCACTCCGCGCGGACTGCATCAGGCCCCCCTGCCGTTCCAGGTCGGCGACACGGAACCGTGGCAGCCCCGACTGCGTCGTGCCCAGGACATCACCCGCCCCGCGCAGCGCAAGGTCCACCTCGGCGATACGAAAGCCGTCCTCGGTCTCGCGCAGCGTCTCGAGGCGCTTGCGGGCGGCCTCGCCCAGTGGGGGCTGATACAACAGAAGACAGGTCGATGCCGCAGCCCCCCGTCCGACGCGGCCCCGCAGCTGATGCAACTGCGCTAGGCCGAATGCCTCGGCCTGCTCGATCACCATGATGGACGCGTTGGGCACGTTCACGCCCACCTCGATCACGGTCGTGGCCACGAGCACGGCCGTCCGCCCGGCGGCAAAGGCGGCCATCGCCGCGTCCTTGTCCGCGGGCGGCATCTGCCCGTGCACAAGCCCCACCTGCCCCTCGCCCAGGGCGGCCCGCAGGGTGGCGAACCGCCGTTCGGCCGCCACCATGTCGACGGTCTCGGAGTCCTCGACCAGCGGGCAGACCCAGTAGACCTGCCGGCCTTCGGCAACGGCATGTCGCAGGTGCTGCACCACCTCGTCCAGTCGCGCGACCGACATCAGCGCCGTCCGCACCGGCGTCCGGCCCGGCGGCTTCTCGTCCAGCACGGACACGTCGAGGTCGCCGTAGTGCGCCAGTTCGAGGGACCGCGGGATCGGCGTTGCCGTCATCACCAGCATGTCCGCCGCCCGCCCCTTGGCCCCCAGTTCCATCCGCTGCCGGACCCCGAAGCGGTGCTGTTCGTCGACCACCGCCAGCCGCAGGTCGGCGAACAGCACGTCGGTCTGGAACACCGCATGGGTGCCGATCAGGATCCCGGTGCGCCCGTCCGCGACCGCGGCAAGCTTGGCGGCCCGGTCGGCCCCTTTGTCGCGCCCCGTCAGCAGGTCAAGCCGAACGCCGGCCGCCCGGGCCAGCGGCGCAAGGCTTTCGCCATGCTGCCGCGCAAGGATCTCGGTCGGGGCCATCAGGACGCCCTGCCCGCCGGCCTCGACGGCCGTCAGCAGCGCCGCCAGTGCGACCAGTGTCTTGCCAGACCCCACATCGCCCTGCAGAAGCCGCGTCATCCGCAGTGGCGACGCCATGTCGGCGGCGATCTCGGCCATGGCGCGTTCCTGGGCGCCAGTGGGCCGATAGGGCAGTTCTGCGCGCACCCGATCCATCAGCGCCCCCTGCGCCACCGAGGGGCGACCCTTTCCGCGCCGCTCCTCGCGCCGCACGAGGGCGAGCGTCAGTTGGTGGGCGAACACCTCGTCATAGGCCAGCCGTTCACGCGCCGGCGCCTCGGGCAGGCAATCCGCGAGACCTTGTGGCGCATGGGCCGCCGCGACGGCCGCGCGCCAGGACGGCCACCCTTCGCGTGCCAGCAGGTCCGGGTTGATCCACTCGGGAAGGTCGGGGGCACGGGCGACCGCACCGCGCGCGGCCCGCGCCATGGCCTTTTGCGTCAGGCCCGCCGACAGCGGATAGACCGGCTCGGCTGCGAGCAGATCGCCGGCCTCCTCGAGCCGCAGGATGTGGTCGGGGTGGACCATCTGCGCCAGACCGTCAAACAGTTCCACCTTGCCGGACACGACCCGCCGCTGCCCGGTGGGCAGTTCGCGCGCCAGCCAGTCCTCGCGTGCATGGAAGAACAGGAGCTGGAACGTCGTGCGGGCATCCTCGACGAGCACACGCCAGGGCGCACCCCGGCGGGTCGGGCGGATGTGGCGTCCCACCGTAACCTCGACCGTCACGACAGCCGGCAGCGGCACGGCCGTCACCGATGGCTGACGCCGACGGTCGACGACCCCGCTTGGCAGGGTCAGGAGCAGGTCCCGCGGGCGGGTCACGCCAAGGGCTTCCAGGGCCTCGGCGACCTTCGGACCGACCCCCGGCAGCGTCTCGGCCGACGCGAAGAGGGGGAACAGCACGGGAGGCCGTCCGCGGGGTTCGGCGAGGCTCATCGGGTGGTCATCGGGTGGGCACCGCCTAGGCTCCGCCGATCAGCGCAAGCCAGGCGTCCTCGGTCAGGACGGGCACGCCCAGACGTTCGGCGTCCTTCGCCTTGCTGCCCGCGCCGGGGCCGGCGATGACGTAGTCGGTCCGTGCCGAAACAGACCCCGCAACCTTGGCGCCCAAGGCCTCGGCCCGGGCCTTCGCTTCTGCCCGAGTCATGCGTTCGAGGGTGCCGGTGAACACGACCGTCCGGCCCGCGACCGCGCTTTCCGCGGCGGGCCGTTTGTCCGGTTCGATGTCAAGCTGGGCAACCAGCCGGTCGATTGCCGCGCGTTCGGCGGGCAACCGGAAGGCCGCGACAAGGGCCGCGGCCAGCACCGGTCCCACCCCGTCGATCGACAGGAGATCGTCCCAGGCCGCACCTTCGCCGGGCGCGGCCTGGTCCATCGCGGCGATGAAGGCTGCCCATGTGCCGTAGTGGCGCGCAAGAAGCTTCGCCGCCGCCTCGCCCACATGGCGGATGCCGAGGCCGAACATCAGCCGATGCAGCGGGATCCGCCGACGTGCCTCGATCGCGGCAAACAGGTTGGCCGCGGACCGCTCGCCGTAGCCGTCGCGGTTCTGCAGCTTCTGCAGCGGGTTGGCGCTGTCGCGGGCCGCCAGGGTGAAGATGTCGGCCGGTTCGCGGATCGGCAGGTCGGGGTCGTCGTGGAACATCTCGATCTGCTTCGCACCCAGTCCTTCGATGTCGAAGGCGCCGCGGCTGACGAAGTGCTTCAGGCGTTCGACCGTCTGTGCCGGGCAGATCAGGCCGCCGGTGCACCGGCGCACGCTGTCCCCGGGGTCGCGGACGGCAGGTGAGCCGCACTGTGGGCAACGGGTCGGGAAGGTGTAGGGCAGGCTGTCGGGCGCGCGGGCGGTCAGATCCACGTCGGCGATCTTGGGGATCACGTCGCCCGCGCGGTACACCTGGACCCGGTCGCCCAGGCGGATGTCGCGCCCGTCGCGGATCGGCGCGCCCTTTGCGTCGCGCCCGGCGATGTAGTCCTCGTTGTGGAGGGTGGCGTTCGACACGACGACGCCCCCCACGGTGACGGGATCGAGCCGCGCGACCGGCGACAGGGCCCCGGTCCGGCCCACCTGGATGTCGATGGACAGAAGGCGGGTCCACGCGAGTTCCGCCGGGAACTTGTGCGCGATGGCCCAGCGGGGCGTGGTGGACCGGAAGCCCAGGCGCCGCTGCAGTGCGAGGTCGTTCACCTTGTAGACCAGTCCGTCGATGTCATAGTCGAGCGTGCTGCGCCCGCGTTCGATGTCGGCGTAGCGGGCGAGCAGGGCGTCGGCGTCGGGCAGCAGGCGGGTCTCGGGGTTGACCTGAAATCCCCAGGCCGCCAGCCGGGCAAGGGCATCTGCCTGTGTCGGCGCGATGGGCGCGCTGGTTTCGCCCCAGGCATAGGCGAAGAACCGCAGGGGGCGCGCGGCCGTGATCGTCGGGTCAAGCTGACGCAGGCTGCCGGCGGCCGCGTTCCTGGGGTTGGCAAAGGTCTTGCCGCCGGTGTCCGCCTGCCGGGCGTTCAAGGCCGCAAAGTCGGCGCGGCCCATGTAGACCTCGCCCCGCACCTCGATGACCCTCGGGGCATCGGGGATCGTCGCG
>DBBA01000233.1:0-365 GCA_002291955.1 Rhodobacteraceae bacterium UBA996
CGGGGGGAACGCCCCCGGCGGGTGCGCCCGCCGACCGCGACACCTCGGTTGCCGGGCGCGGGGGCGGGGTCGGCGAGGTTTCGGGCGCCCGCGCCGCCGCGCTGCCCGCAAGGGTCAGGGCGACGGCCAGGGCCAGGAGCCTCACCTCGGCGCCCCGGCCACGGCGCGACCGAAGTCGGGGGCGGCGGTATCCTGCCCGGCCTCGATGATGCCGCGGCGGATCGCGCGGGTCCGGGTGAAGTAGTCGAACAGAAGGTCCCCGTCGCCCATCCGGATCGCGCGCTGCAGGGCGAACAGCTCCTCGGTGAAGCGGCCGAGGATGTCGAGCGTCGCCTCGCGGTTCGTCAGGAACACGTCGCGCCACA
>DBBA01000233.1:692-11296 GCA_002291955.1 Rhodobacteraceae bacterium UBA996
AGGAACACGTCGCGCCACATGGTGGGGTCGGAGGCCGCGATCCGGGTGAAGTCGCGGAACCCTGCGGCCGAGAACTTGATGACCTCGGATTCCGTCACGCGCGCCAGGTCGTCGGCCACGCCCACCATCGTGTAGGCGATCAGGTGCGGTGTGTGGCTGGTGACGGCGAGCACGAGGTCGTGGTGGTCGGCGTCCATCGTGTCCACGTTCGCGCCCATGCCCCGGCAGAGCGCGGCCAGCCGGTCGGTTGCCGCCGGATCGGTGCCCGGGGCCGGGGTCAGGAGCCACCAGCGGTTGCGGAACAGCGTGGCGAAGCCCGCGTTGGGGCCGGAATGTTCCGTCCCGGCCAATGGGTGCCCGGGGACGAACTGCACGCCCGCGGGCAGGTGCGGCGCGACCGCGTCGATCACCGCGCGCTTGACGGACCCCACGTCGGTGACCGTGGCGCCCGGCGCCAGATGCGGGGCGATCTCCTCGGCGAGCGGTCCCATCGCGCCGACGGGAACCGCCAGCACCACAAGGTCCGCACCCGCCACCGCCTCGGCCGCCGTGGCACAGACCCGGTCCACAAGGCCGCGCGCCAGTGCCACGTCGCGGGTGGCTGCGCTGCGGGCGTGGCCCACGATCTCGCGCGCCAGCCCCGCCTCGCGGATTGCCAGACCCATCGACCCCGCGATCAGCCCCAGTCCGATCAGCGCGACCCGGTCGTAGAGGGGGGCGGTCATGCCGCGGCGCCTGGCCGTGCCGCCTTGAACCGACGCACGACGTCGGCCACCCGGGCGCAATCGTCCTCGCGGCCCACGGTGATGCGCAGGCAGTGCGGCAGCTTGTAGGACGCCACATGCCGGACAAGGATCCCCTCGGCCCTGAACGCCGTATCGCAGGCACGCGCCTCGGCCTCGTCGGCGAAGCGGGCCAGGACGAAGTTGGCGTGCGACACGTCGCAGGCCACGCCCGCGGCCATCAGCGCGTCGCGCAGGGTCGCGCGCAGGCGCACGGTGTCGTCGCGGCAGCGGTCGGCATGGGCGCGGTCGCGCACGGCGGCCTCGGCAGCGGCAAGCTGGGCGTTCGACAGGTTGAACGGCCCGCGGACGCGGTTCAGCACGTCGATGATGCCCTTTGGACCATAGCCCCAGCCGATCCGCAGCCCCCCCAGCCCGTAGAGCTTGGAAAAGGTGCGCGTCATCACCACGTTCGCGCGCCCCTCGACCAGCGACAGCCCGCCGTCGTAGCCGACCGCGAATTCGGCATAGGCGCCGTCCAGGACCAGGATCGCCTGCGCCGGCAGGCCTTCTGCCAGCCGCGCAAGGTCCTCCGCACCGATCATCGTGCCGGTGGGGTTCGCGGGGTTCGCGAGGAACACCAGCCGCGTGCGGTCGGTCACGGCGGCCAAGAGCGCGTCCACGTCCACGGTGCGGTCACGCTCCGGCGCCTCGACCGGGGTCGCGCCCGCGGCCATGGCCGAGATGCGGTACATCAGGAACCCGTGCTCGGGGAACAGCACCTCGTCTCCCGGGCCGGCATAGGCCTGGCACAGCCAGTGGATCACCTCGTCCGACCCCGCGCCGCAGATCACCCGGGCAGGGTCCAGCCCATGCACCTCGGCAATCGCGGTGCGCAGGGCGGCGTGGTCGGTGGACGGATAGCGGTGCAGGGCGGCGGCGGCGTCGGCATAGGCGGCCATCGCCGCGGGCGACGGACCCCAGGGGTTCTCGTTCGAACTCAGCTTCAGCGCGTCCGTCCGCCCCGCCACATGGGACGCCCCGCCTTCGTACAGCGCGATTCCCAGGATGCCGGGCTGCGGGCGTATGGCAGTGGTCACGGCGTCTTGTCCTTTCCGCTGGGATAATCGACGCGGGCGCGCTTGCCCACGTAGCCCGACTTGGCCTGCGCCGACAACCAGTCCATCCCCGCGAGCAGCACGCCCGAGGCGACGAAGGTCAGGTGGATGACCGTCAGCCAGAAAAATTCCTGGCCCTGTTCCGGGGTCCAGTTGCCCTGGCCGATCTCCATGAACTTCTTCAGCAGGTGGATCCCGGAAATCGCCACGATCGACGCGATCAGCTTCAGCTTCAGGCCCGAGAAATCGACCGTGCCCATCCAGTCGGGCCGGTCGCCGCCATCGTCGATGTCGAGCTTGGACACGAAGTTCTCGTAGCCCGAGAACACGACGATCAACAGCAGGTTCGCCGCCAGCGACAGGTCGATCAGCGTCAGCGCGACAAGGATGCCCTGTTCGACCGACATCGTCATGACCTGCGGCAGGTAATAGGCCAGTTCCCGCACGAAGATGATGACCAGCATCGCAAGCGACAGGATCAGCCCGAGGTACATCGGCGCCATCAGCCAGCGCGAGGCAAACAGCGCCTGCTCGAACCCGCGTTCCACGCTGCGTTTCATCTGGGTCCTCCTGCCCGGCGCGATTCGTCGCGCCAAGCCCGCGATATAGCGCCGAATCCCGCGCCGCGCAGGGGGCCAGCGCAACGCCGTCCTGCCCCCCTTCATCCTTGCCCAAATACCCCGGGGTGGGTTCGGGAGGGGCAGCGCCCCTCCCGTCCTGACGGCTCAGCTCGCGAGCACGTTGCGGAACTGCCAGGGGTCGGTCTCGTCGATGTCCTCGGGGAACTTGCGCCAGCGGTCACTGATCGGCGTCCAGTCGGTGTAGTGCGCCTCGACGGGCCCGAGGTAGGGGCGCTGCACCTCCAGGCACCGGGCATGGTCCATCTCGTCGGCCTCGACGATCCCGGCGCCGGGGTTCTCCAGCGCCCAGACCATGCCGGCCAGCACGGCGGACGATACCTGCAACCCCGTCGCGTTCTGGAACGGGGCGAGGTCGCGCGTCTCCTCGATCGACAGGCGGCTGCCGTACCACAGCGCGTTGCGCGCATGGCCGTACAGAAGCACGCCCAGCTCGTCCGCGCCTTCGGTGATCTCGTTCTCGTCCAGGATATGCAGCCGCGGCTGAACCCGGCCCGACCCGAAGCATTCGTGCAGGGACAGGACCGCGTCGTCGCAGGGGTGATAGGCGTAGTGGCAGGTCGGGCGGTAGTCGGGCGCGTCCGGCTCCCCGACGGTGTAGTAGTCGGAAATCGAGATCGCCTCGTTGTGCGTCACCAGGAACCCGAACTGCGGGCCCGGGGTCGGGCACCAGGTGTGGACGCGGGTGATCGCCCCGGGGCGGTTGATCCAGATCGCGGCCTTGCAGCCCGCGGGGTGGCGGTGGGCGTCATCGGGGAACCAGGTCTCGTGCGTGCCCCAGCCAAGCTCGGCTGGCTGGAACCCCTCGGCAATGAACCCCTCGACCGACCAGGTGTTGACGAAGGTGCCGATCCGCTTGTGGCGGGCGGATTTCTGCGTGTCGCGCTCGGCGACGTGGATGCCCTTGACCCCCAGCCCCTGCATCAGCCGCGCCCAGCCGTCGCGGGTTGCGGGCGGGGTCGCGTCCGCGCCGGTGTCGTGGGCGAGCGTCAAGAGCGCCTCCTTCACGAACCACGACACCATGCCGGGGTTCGCGCCGCAGCAGGACACCGCGGTGGGGCCGCCCGGGTTCTGCGCCGCCTCGTCCCGCACGGCCTGCCGCAGGGCATAGTTCGTGCGCGCCTCGTTGTCGTCGGTCTCGAAGTAGAAGCCTTCCCAGGGCTCGACCACCGTGTCGATGTAGAGGACACCCAGCGACCGGCACAGCCGCATGACATCCAGCGAGGACACGTCGACCGACAGGTTCACGCAGAAGCCGCGGCCCTCGGTGAAGATGCCGCCCAGCACGTCGCGGTAGTTGTCGCGCGTGAGCGCCACCTGCAGGTGGCGATAGCCGCGCTGGACAAGGAACGCATGGTCGTCATGCCGCGGCTCGATCACGACAAGCTTCTTCGCCTCGAACTCGAAGTGCCGCTCGATGAGGGGCAGGGTGCCCTTGCCGATCGACCCGAAGCCGATGATGACCACCGGCCCGTCGATCTGCCCGTGCACGGGCCAGTCGTGGTGTTCCTCGGCCATGGCGGTCCCTTTCCGGTTGGCGGGGTGCGGCGCTTCGGACCCCGGAAAACGAAAAGGGCCGCGGGATCGACCCCGCGGCCCCAAAGGTCGACTGGTCCGACCCTTAGCCGTTCTTGGCGAAGTATTCCACGACCAGGTTCGGTTCCATCTTCACCGGATAGGGCACGTCGCCCAGGCCCGGGACGCGGACAAAGGTCGCGACCATCTTGGAATGGTCGACTTCCAGGTAATCGGGCACGTCCCGCTCGGCCAGGCCCGCGGCTTCCAGCACGATGGCCAGCTGCTTGGACTTCTGCCGCACCTCGACCACGTCGCCTTCCTTGACGCGGTAGGACGGGATGTTCACGGGCTTGCCGTTCACCAGCACATGGCCGTGGTTCACGAACTGCCGCGCGGCGAACACGGTCGGCACAAACTTGGCGCGATAGACCACCGCATCCAGGCGCCGCTCCAGCAGGCCGATCAGGTTCTCGCCGGTGTCACCCTTGACCCGGGCGGCCTCGACATAGACCTTCTTGAATTGCTTCTCGGTCAGGTCGCCGTAGTAGCCCTTGAGCTTCTGCTTGGCGCGCAGCTGGATGCCGAAGTCCGACAGCTTGTTCTTGCGGCGCTGGCCATGCTGGCCGGGGCCGTATTCGCGCTTGTTCACCGGGGATTTCGGACGGCCCCAGATGTTCTCGCCCATCCGGCGGTCGATCTTGTACTTGGCAGAGGTGCGCTTGGTCACCGCTGATCTCCTTCGACATGTTCGGCTTTCGGCTTGTCCGAAAACCGGTTCCCACTTTTCGGGCCTCAGCCCGTGCGAAGGGCGTTGTCCTTTTCCCCCCGGGGCAAGGGCCCGGACCGCGGGACGACAGGCTTCCCCTTGCGGGGTCCACCAACACCAACGAAGCCGCGCCGATAGACCGGCGCGGTCGGACTGTCAACCGGCGCTGCGATCAGCGCATCGCCATGGCGGCGGCGCTTTCGGGCAGTTCCTCGTCGAAGCAGCGCTGGTAGAACTCGGCCACCGTCTGGCGTTCCAGCTCGTCGCACTTGTTCAGGAAGGACAGCCGGAACGCATAGCCCACGTTGCGGAAGATTTCCGCGTTCTGCGCCCAGTTGATGACGGTGCGGGGCGACATGACGGTGGACAGGTCGCCCGACATGAAGGCGGTGCGCGTCAGGTCGGCGACGGTCACCATCTGGTTGATCGTCTTGCGGCCCTTGTCGGTGTTGTAGTGCGGGTTCTTGGCCAGCACGATCGCGGCCTCGGCATCGTGGGACAGGTAGTTCAGCGTGGCGACCAGCGACCAGCGGTCCATCTGCGCCTGGTTGATCTGCTGCACCCCGTGATAGAGGCCGGTCGTATCCCCCAGACCCACCGTGTTCGATGTGGCGAACAGCCGGAAGCTCGGGTGCGGCGTGATGATCTGGTTCTGGTCGAGAAGCGTCAGCTTGCCGTCATGTTCCAGCACGCGCTGGATCACGAACATCACGTCCGGGCGCCCGGCGTCGTATTCGTCGAACACGATGGCGACCGGGTTGCGCAGGGCCCAGGGCAGGATGCCCTCGTGGAACTCGGTCACCTGCTTGCCGTCGCGCAGCTTGATCGCGTCCTTGCCGATCAGGTCGATCCGGCTGATGTGGCTGTCGAGGTTCACCCGCACGCAGGGCCAGTTCAGCCGTGCGGCCACCTGCTCGATATGGGTGGACTTGCCGGTGCCGTGGTAGCCCTGGATCATCACGCGACGGTTGTAGGCGAAGCCTGCCAGGATCGCGAGCGTGGTGTCGGGGTCGAACTTGTAGGTCGGGTCCACCTCGGGCACGCGGTCGGTGCGCGCCTCGAACCCCTTCACCTTCATGTCGGTGTCGATGCCGAAGACCTCGCGGACGCTGATCTCCTCGGTCGGTTTTGCGCTCATGTCCTTTGCACCGTCAGCCATGTCGGTCCCCTTCGTGCCGGGACCCGGAGTGCATCATATGGCGGAGGGGTGCAAGGGAAAGGCCCGGGTGAGACGCGGGTCAGCCCGCGCCCTGCGACAGCTTCCGCCGACCCAGCAGCCGCAGCGTCAGCGCCCGGCCCGCGACCATCGGCGGATAGATCACCCGCGCGCGGGCAGGGCTGCGGAACGCCCAGGCGGTCAGGCGGTTGAACAGGCCTGACGGCGTGGTCAGCCCGGCCAGAAGCGTCATCGCCGCGTCGCCGTGGTACAGCCGCCCGCCCGCCTTGACGACCATCCCCCGGTCGAGGTCCAGCCCCGCCGCCCGCGCCTCGTCCACCACCGGGTGCGGATCGCGCGCGTTCACCAGTTCCACCGGCCCGGCGGCAGCGCGCAGGCGGGTCATGCGGACATAGGCCGCGCAGAACGGACACTCGCCGTCATAGACGACGGTCAGGCCGGGCGAGGGATCGGTCGTGTGTGTCATGGGCGATACATGGGGCGATCACGGGCCTTTGCACAGTCCGGCGGGGTTTACGCGCGCCGACATTTACCTGCGGTTTATGGAAGTCCGGCGGGAATACGCGCGATGTGGGCCGCGTATTCCCGTGGACACCGCATGCCAAAGGCCCGACCATGACCGACATGCCCCTTCACGCCACCACCCACGCGCCGACCGGCACGTCCCTGTCCGCCCGCATCGAACGCTGGCGGCTGGCCCTGTCCGCCCCGGTCAGCGCACAGTCGCTGGCGGTGCTGCGCATCCTGTTCGGGGCGATCCTGGTCTGGGACTGCTGGCGCTACATCGAGAACAACCGCATCCTGCGCTACTACGTCCTGCCCGACCACAACTTTCCCTACTTCGGGCTGGATTTCATCCGCCCCCTGCCGGAACCCTTCATCCACTGGGCCTGGCTGGGCGTGGGGCTGACCGCGTTCCTGGTGATGATCGGGCTGTGGTACCGGGTCGCGATCTGGGGCTTCGTGCTGCTGTTCGGCTACTTCTTCCTGCTCGACCGGACGCAGTACCTGAACCACAACTACCTGGTGCTGCTGTACGCCGTGCTGCTGGCGCTGGCACCGGCCAACCGGATGTGGTCCGTCGATGCCTGGCTGAACCCCGGCTGGCGGTCGGACGCGGTGCCCGCCTGGACCGTGGGCGCGGTGCGGCTGCAGACGGAAATCGTCCTGATCTATGCCGGCATCGTCAAGATCACCGACGACTGGCTGCGCGGCGAGCCCCTGAAGATGTGGATCGAGGCGCGGCAGGGCCAGTTGTGGCTGGCCGACCTGTTCCAGTACGACTGGATGTTTCTGGCCGCCACCTGGGGCACGGTGATCCTGCATGTCGCGGGGGCGCCGCTGCTGTACTGGCACCGCACGCGGCTGGCGGTGTTCCTGATCTACTGCGCGTTCCACATGTCGAACGCGATGTTCTTCAACATCGGCATCTTCCCCTGGCTGACCATGGCGGTGACGCTGATCTTCTTTGCGCCCGACTGGCCGCAGCAACTGGCGCGGCGGGCGCTTGGCCTGATGCAGCCGCTGCCGCCGGTGCCCGCCCTGCCGCCGATGCGCGTGGCCCCGCTGTCGCGGGCGCTGCTCGCCGTGCTGGTCGTGTGGTTCACCATCCAGATCGTGATCCCGCAGCGGCAGATCCTGTTCCCCAACCTCGTCGGCTGGACCGGCGACGGGCACCGCTTTTCATGGCGGATGCGCATCTATGACCGCGATGCGACGGGGTATTTCCGCGTCGTCGCCCCGTCGGGCGAGGAATGGCGGATCAACCCGCATGACGAGATGTCCAGCCGCCAGGCCCACGCGATCCTGACCCGGACCGACCTGATCCACGACTATGCCCAGGTGCTGGAGACCGAGTTCGCCGCCCGCGGCCATGGCGACGTGGCGGTCCATGCCCACATCATGAAGTCGCTGAACGGGCGCCCGGACCAGCCCTATATCGACACGTCGGTGGACCTGACTGAAGCGCGTTACAACTGGTTCGGACCCGACCCCTGGGTGGTGCCGATCCAGACCCGCGTGCGCGAGGACGCGTTGCCCGCCTGGTTCCCGCCCCTGCCGCTCCAGAAGCCGTGATCGCCGCCATGGCTGGACTTTTCCGCCCCTCCGCGCCACCAACGGCCCGGGGGGCGGCATGGACCAGCGGCTGGCCGAGATCGAGGGACTGATCGCGCGGGTGGCCCTGCGCGACCGGGCCGCGTTCTCGGCGCTCTACGACCGCACCTCCGCGAAACTGTTCGGCATCTGCTTGCGTATCTTGAATGACAGGGCCGAAGCCGAGGACGCCCTGCAGGAGGTGTATCTGCGCATCTGGCACCGGGCCGACCGTTATGCCGCGAACGGGCTGTCGCCCATGACCTGGCTCATCACGGTCGCGCGCAACCTGTGTCTCGACCGCCTGCGCGCCCGCCGCGCGCCGATGGACGACATCGACACGGTGCCCGAGATGGCCGATGCGGGACCCACGCCCGAAGCCGCCGCGGTGGCGGCGGGCGACCGGGTGCGGATCGCCGCCTGCCTGGACGAATTGCCCGCCGACCGGGCCGATGCGGTGCGCCGTGCCTATCTGGACGGCGAGACCTATCAGGACCTCGCGGCGCGTTTCGGCGTGCCGCTGAACACCATGCGAACCTGGCTGCGCCGCAGCCTGCTGCGACTGAGGGATTGCCTGAGCCGATGACCGGCGACCGCGACATCCCGCCCCCGGGGGAGTTCCCCGGCGATGGCTCGGGCGAGGCCCCGGACACCGTGCTGGCGGCCGAGTATGCGCTTGGCCTGATGGACGCTGCCGAGGCCCGGGCCTTTGCTGCGCGGCTGGACGCCGAACCCGCCCTGCGCCGGCTGGTGGCGGAATGGGAGGAGGGGTTCGCCCCCCTCGCCGATGCGGTACCGCCCGTGGCGCCCCCGGCGCGGCTCAAGTCGCGGATCGAAGCCGCCATTGCTCCCGCCCCTGTCTTGGCACCGCGCCGACGGTCCTGGGGGTGGCTGGGCGGGATGCTTGCCGCCGGGGCGGTCGCCGTGGCGGTGCTCTTGGTCCTGCCGGTCCGGCAGGTCACGGTGCCGCCGTCCTTCACCGCCGCCATCGCGGCGACCGATGGCAGCCTGCAACTGGCCGCCGCCCTGTCGGGCGACCGCCTGCGGGTGGAACGGCTGGCAGGAAGCGCGCCCGAGGGGCGGGTCCTGGAACTGTGGCTGATCGCCGAGGGCGCCACGGCGCCCGTGTCGCTGGGCGTGCTGCCCGAGGCCGGTGTCGCCGACCTGACCGTGCCCGCCGCCCTGACCGCAGCCTTCGCGGGCGGCGTGCTGGCGGTGTCCGACGAACCCCCCGGCGGGTCGCCGACCGGCGCGCCCACCGGCACGGTCCTGGCGACGGGTGCGATCACGTCCCTGTGATCGGCGCCGCAGACCGCGAAACTCGCGCCGCGCAGGCCCCGTTCCTTCGGCGACCTTCCGGACGGGCCGGAAGGAGATACCGGAGAGATCCCATGTTCCGCACCACCCTTGCCGCCACCGCGGCGCTGTCGCTGGCCACCGCCGCCCTCGCCATGGACAATCCCATGGTCGGCGGCGCGCCGATGTTTGCCGACAAGAACATCGTCGAGAATGCCGTGAACTCGGCCGACCACACCACGCTTGTCGCCGCCGTGCAGGCCGCGGGTCTGGTGGAGACACTGCAGTCGCCCGGGCCCTTCACGGTGTTCGCGCCGGTCAACGCGGCCTTCGACATGCTTCAGGCAGGCACGGTCGAGACCCTGCTGAAGCCCGAGAACAAGGACCAGCTCGTCAAGGTGCTGACCTGCCACGTCGTTGCCGCCAACGCCATGTCGGACGCCATCGCGGGCATGATCGCCGCGGGCGGCGGCACGCACCGGGTGGAAACCGTGGGCGGCTGTGTGCTGGAAGCCAGCATGGACGGCGACATGCTGGAACTGAAGGACGAGCGCGGCCGGACCGCCACCGTCACCATCGCCGACGTGGTCCAGTCGAACGGCGTGATCCATGTAATCGACACGGTCCTGCTGCCGGCCATGTGATCACGGCGGCGACGTCGGCCAGGATCCCGTCCGTCTGTCGGCGCGGGGTCCGGCCGGGGACCGGGGCGGTGCCCCGGTCCGGTCCGTGTCCGGGCCGCGTCTGGGCCGCTTCCGGGCCGCGACCCCGCGCAGGCTCCGGCCTGGCCGTCCGCGGCGCTGATCCGCGCCGCCGTCCCGGTGGGACCCGCTGCGGTCGCCGGCACGATCGCTGTCCCGGCTGCCGCCCCGGTTGTCCTCCCGGTCCGGGGTCTGCGGCCGGCCTTCCGGGCCCGCCGGTGCCGCGCGGGACATGTCCCCCTGGCACCGGCGCGGACCCACAGAGTGTCACGAGTGTGCGGGTCGGCCCAGTGCCGACCCGCGGTTCATCAGAGCAGCGGATGCGCCCCGCGCCGGTTCGACAGCAATCCTGCCGCGCCACGTCGGCACCCCGTCGGCACCACGTCGGCACCCCGCCCCTGCGCCGCCCGTGCGAAGGCGCCGCGTATGCACCGTGCGCGCCAGTGCATCGTCCGTGTGCCGTCTGCGCCCCGACGGCACCCCGTGCGTGCGCGGCCCGTACCGGTGCGCCGCCCGTGAGCTGCGCGTGCCGGTGCGCCGTGCGTGCGTCGCCCCCGCGCCGCCTGCGCGGGCC
>DBBA01000103.1 GCA_002291955.1 Rhodobacteraceae bacterium UBA996
CCCCGTCACGATGACCGACCGGCCCGAGAAGTCCACGCGCTTGCCCAGCTGGTTCTGCCGGAACCGGCCCTGCTTGCCCTTCAGCATGTCGGACAGCGATTTCAGCGGGCGCTTGTTGGTGCCCGTGATGACGCGGCCGCGGCGGCCGTTGTCGAACAGCGCGTCCACCGCTTCCTGCAGCATCCGTTTCTCGTTGCGCACGATGATGTCAGGCGCGCGCAGTTCGATCAGCCGCTTCAGGCGGTTGTTGCGGTTGATGACCCGGCGGTACAGGTCGTTCAGGTCGGACGTGGCGAAGCGGCCGCCGTCCAGCGGCACCAGCGGGCGCAGTTCCGGCGGGATCACCGGGATCACCGTCAGCACCATCCATTCCGGCCGGTTGCCCGATTCCAGGAAATTCTCGACGATCTTCAGCCGCTTGATGATCTTCTTGGGCTTCAGTTCGCCGGTCGCTTCCTTCAGGTCCTCGCGCAGCTGGTCCGCCGTGGCCTCCAGGTCGATGTTGGCGAGCATCTTGCGGATCGCTTCCGCACCGATGTCGGCCTCGAACGCATCCGCCCCGTACTGGTCCTGCGCGTCGAGGAATTCCTCCTCGGTCAGCAGCTGGCCATAGGTCAGGTCGGTCAGGCCGGGCTCGATGACGACATAGTTCTCGAAGTACAGGATCCGCTCCAGATCCCGCAGCGTCATGTCCAGCATCAGGCCGATCCGGCTCGGCAGCGACTTCAGGAACCAGATGTGCGCGACCGGCGCGGCCAGCTCGATATGGCCCATGCGCTCGCGCCGGACCTTCTGGAGCGTCACCTCCACCCCGCACTTCTCGCAGACGACGCCGCGATACTTCATGCGCTTGTACTTGCCGCACAGGCACTCGTAGTCCTTGATCGGCCCGAAGATGCGCGCGCAGAACAGCCCGTCGCGTTCCGGCTTGAAGGTCCGGTAGTTGATCGTCTCGGGCTTCTTGATCTCGCCATAGGACCAGCTCAGGATCCGCTCCGGCGACGCGAGCGAGATCTTGATCTCGTCGAACGTCTTGGGCGCGGCGAGCGGGTTGAACGGGTTCGTCGTCAGTTCCTGGTTCATCGTCTCATCCTTGAATGGAGCGGGAGGTGGGTGGGCACGGATGCCCACCGCGGGCGGTCGGCCCGAGGCCTATTCATCCGCCTCCGCATCCAGGAGTTCCATGTTGAGGCCCAGACCCCGGACCTCCTTCACCAGCACGTTGAACGATTCCGGCACGCCGGCCTCGAAGTTGTCCTCGCCCTTGACGATGGACTCGTAGACCTTGGTCCGGCCCGCCACGTCGTCGGACTTCACCGTCAGCATTTCCTGCAGGGTGTAGGCCGCGCCATAGGCTTCCAGCGCCCAGACCTCCATCTCGCCGAACCGCTGGCCGCCGAACTGGGCCTTGCCGCCCAGGGGCTGCTGCGTGACCAGCGAATACGGACCGGTGGACCGCGCGTGGATCTTGTCGTCGACCAGGTGGTGCAGCTTCAGGAGGTACTTGACCCCCACCGTCACCGGCCGCTGGAACCGCTCGCCCGACCGCCCGTCGAACAGCCACGACTGGCCCGACGTGTCGAAGCCCGCACGGCGCAGGGCATCGTTCACGTCCGCCTCCTTGGCACCGTCGAACACCGGGGTCGCGATCGGCACGCCGCGCGTCACCGTGCCCGCCGCGTCGATCATCCGCTCCTCGTCCATGCCGCGGAACGCGTCCTCGTACGCCTCCTCGCCATAGGCGATGCGCAGCGCCTCGCGCACCGGGGTCAGGTCGCCCGACCGCCGATAGTCGGCCAGCGCCGCGTCGATCTTCATGCCCAGACCGCGCGCGGCCCAGCCCATGTGCGTTTCCAGGATCTGGCCGACGTTCATCCGGGACGGCACGCCCAGCGGGTTCAGCACCATGTCCACCACGGTGCCGTCCGCCAGGAACGGCATGTCCTCGATCGGCACGACCTTGGACACCACGCCCTTGTTCCCGTGACGCCCGGCCATCTTGTCGCCCGGCTGCAGCTTGCGCTTCACCGCGACGAACACCTTGACCATCTTCATCACGCCCGGGGGCAGGTCGTCGCCGCGGCGCACCTTCTCGACCTTGTCGTCGAACCGGTTGTCCAGCGTGCGCTTCTGCACCTCGAACTGGGCATTCAGCGCCTCGACGTTCTGCGCGTCCTGCTCGTTCTCGAGCGCGAGCTGCCACCACTGGCCGCGGCTGAACCCGTCCAGCAACTCCTCGGTGATGACCGAATTGGGCTTCATGCCCTTCGGCCCCTTCACCGCGGTCTTGCCCAGGATCATCGACTTCAGACGCGCGTAGATGTTGCGCTCGAGGATCGCCAGCTCGTCGTCGCGGTCGCGCGCCAGCCCCTCGATCATCTCGCGCTCGATCTGCAGCGCGCGCTCGTCCTTGTCCACGCCGTGCCGGTTGAACACCCGCACTTCCACGACCGTCCCGAAATCCCCGGGCGGCAGGCGCATGGACGTGTCGCGCACGTCGGATGCCTTTTCGCCGAAGATCGCGCGCAGCAGTTTTTCTTCCGGCGTCATCGGGCTTTCGCCCTTGGGGGTGATCTTGCCCACCAGGATGTCGCCCGGCCCGACCTCGGCGCCGATGTAGACGATCCCCGCCTCGTCGAGGTTGCGCAGCGCTTCCTCGCCGACGTTCGGGATGTCGCGGGTGATCTCCTCGGGCCCAAGCTTGGTGTCCCGCGCCGCGACCTCGAACTCCTCGATGTGGATCGAGGTGAACACGTCATCGCGCACGATCCGTTCCGAGATCAGGATCGAGTCCTCGTAGTTGTAGCCGTTCCACGGCATGAACGCGACGACCACGTTCTTGCCGAGCGCGAGTTCCCCCAGATCGGTGGACGGACCGTCGGCCACCACCTCGCCGCGGGCGACATGCTGGCCCACCTTCACCAGCGGACGCTGGTTGATGCAGGTGTTCTGGTTCGACCGCTGGAACTTGCGCAGACGATAGATGTCCACGCCCGCGTCACCCGCTTCCAGGTCCTCGGTCACGCGCACGACGATCCGGGTGGCGTCCACCTGGTCGATGATGCCCGACCGGCGGGCCAGGATCGCGGCGCCGCTGTCGACGGCCACCTTCGACTCGATCCCCGTGCCGACGAACGGCGCCTCGGCCTGCAACAGCGGCACCGCCTGGCGCTGCATGTTCGACCCCATCAGCGCGCGGTTGGCGTCGTCGTTCTCCAGGAACGGGATCAGCGACGCGGCGACCGACACAAGCTGCTTCGGCGACACGTCGATCAGGTCCACGTTCTCGCGCGGGGCCAGCGTGTATTCGCCCGACTGGCGGGTGGACACCAGGTCGTTCTCGAACCGGCCTTCGCCGTCCAGCCGCGCGTTGGCCTGCGCCACGACGTGCCGCATCTCCTCGGTCGCGGACATGTAGACCACGTCATCGGTGACCTTGGCATCGCGCACGCGGCGGTACGGCGTCTCGATGAAGCCGTACTTGTTCACCCGCGCAAAGGTGGCGAGCGAGTTGATCAGACCGATGTTCGGCCCTTCGGGCGTCTCGATCGGGCACATCCGGCCATAGTGGGTCGGGTGCACGTCGCGCACCTCGAAGCCCGCGCGCTCGCGGGTCAGACCGCCCGGCCCAAGGGCCGACAGGCGGCGCTTGTGCGTCACCTCGGACAACGGGTTCGTCTGGTCCATGAACTGCGACAGCTGGCTCGACCCGAAGAATTCGCGCACCGCGGCGGCCGCGGGCTTCGCGTTGATCAGGTCCTGCGGCATGACGGTGTCGATCTCGACCGCGCTCATGCGCTCCTTGATCGCGCGCTCCATCCGCAGCAGACCGACGCGATACTGGTTCTCCATCAGCTCGCCCACCGACCGCACGCGGCGGTTGCCCAAGTGGTCGATGTCGTCGATCTCGCCCTTGCCGTCGCGCAGTTCGACCAGCGCGTTGATGCAGGACACGATGTCCTCGCGGCGCAGGGTGCGCACCGTGTCGGCCGCGTTCAGGTCCAGCCGCATGTTCATCTTGACCCGGCCCACGGCCGACAGGTCATAGCGCTCGCTGTCGAAGAACATCTGGTCGAACAGCGACGACGCGGCTTCGACCGTCGGCGGCTCGCCCGGGCGCATGACGCGGTATATGTCCATCAGCGCGCCATCGCGGGACCAGTTCTTGTCGGCCGCCATGGTGTTGCGGATGTAGGGGCCGACGGTGACATTGTCGATGTCCAGAACCGGGATCTCGGTCAGCCCGGCATCCAGCAGTTCCTTCAGCGTGCCGCCCTTGACGTTGCCGTCGCGGTCCAGCTCCCAGGTCAGCTCGTCCCCGGCCTCGACGTGGATCGCGCCGTTCGTCTCGTCGATGATGTCCTTGGCGGCGAACCGTCCGACGATCTGGTCGAAGGGCACCAGGATCTCGGTCACCTTGCCTTCGTCGATCAGCTTCTTGACCGTGCGCGGCGTGACCTTGTCGCCCGCCTTGGCGATCACCTCGCCGGTGGCCGCATCGACGATGTCATGGGTCGGCCGCGTGCCGCGGATGCGCTCGGGGAAGAACCGGGTGACCCAGCCCTTGTTCTTGAGGTACTTGAACGTGACCGTGTCGTAGAACGCCGACATGATCTGTTCCTGGTCCATGCCCAGCGCATACAAGAGCGTGGACACCGGCAGCTTCCGGCGCCGGTCGATCCGGGCGAACACGATGTCCTTGGCGTCGAACTCGAAGTCCAGCCACGACCCGCGATAGGGAATGATCCGGCAGGCAAACAGAAGCTTGCCCGACGCATGGGTCTTGCCCTTGTCGTGGTCGAAGAACACGCCGGGCGACCGGTGCATCTGGCTGACGATCACACGCTCGGTCCCGTTCACGATGAACGTGCCGTTCGACGTCATCAGGGGCATGTCGCCCATGTAGACGTCCTGCTCCTTGATGTCCTTGACCGACCGGGCGCCGGTCGTCTCGTCCACATCGAACACGATCAGGCGCAGCGTCACCTTCAGGGGCGCGGCATAGGTCATGTCGCGCGCCTGGCATTCCTCGACGTCGAACTTCGGGCGCTCCAGCTCGTAGCGCACGAATTCCAGCACCGCGGTCTCGTTGAAGTCCTTGATCGGGAACACCGACTGGAAGACGCCCTTGATCCCCTCGCCGTCCCGCGGCTCGGGCCCGTCGCCCGAGTTGAGGAACAGGTCATAGGACGACTTCTGCACCTCGATGAGGTTCGGCATCTCCAGCACTTCGCGGATCTTGCCGAAATACCTGCGGATACGTTTCTGGCCGAGGAAGGTCGATGCCATCAGTGGAAAACCCCGTCACGTCAGCGGCGCGTGTCCGCGGATCGGGCGTCCGCGGCCGCGCAGGCCAAGGGCAATGGCGAACCCATCCGCAAGGCGCCGCCCAACGCGCCTTTCCCGGTCCGCACACCTGCCCGACCAAAGCGCAGGCCCGCGGGCCCGCGCTTTGGACGATCAGGGGATCATGTCAGGCGGCAACCGACGCTGCCGGGGCCGGGGTCACGTCCGCGGATGCCGCGGGGTTCGCCTGGCTGAGAGCTTTCTCCGGGGTCACGGAAAAATCCCTTGGGTGCCGTGATTCGGCAGATGGATTGCAAGAGTGCGCTGGATAGCGCCCCGATGTCGCCTGCGCAAGGCGTATTCCGCCCGACACGGGGGGCGGGGCCGTTTTCCCGGTCCGCCGGGCAGGGGCAGGCCGCACCGGACACCCGGCGCGGCCCACCGATTGCAGGGTCAGACGACCTCGACCTCGGCGCCGGCACCGGCCAGCTTGCCCTTGATGTCCTCGGCTTCGGTCTTGGACACGGCTTCCTTGACCTTGCCACCGGCTTCCACCAGGTCCTTGGCCTCTTTCAGGCCCAGACCGGTGATCGCGCGGACTTCCTTGATCACGTTGATCTTGTTGGGACCTGCGTTCTTCAGCACGACGTCGAACTCGGTCTTCTCCTCGACCGCTTCCGCCGGGGCGGCAGCCGCCGGGCCGGCCATCATGACCGCGCCACCGGCGGCGGGCTCGATGCCGTACTTGTCCTTCAGGATCGTCTTCAGTTCCTGGGCCTGCAGCAGCGTGAGGTTCACGATGTCTTCGGCCAGCTTGTTCAGATCAGCCATTTCTCTCTTCCGTTCCTAGATGGGGTGTCCAACGAATGCCGTGTCCGGCACCACGCAGGGTCTCTCGGTTGCTCAGGCCGCGTGCCGTTCCTCGATCGTCTTGAGGATGCCCGCGATGTTCGCGGCAGGTGCGCCAATGGCCCCGGCAAGCTGTGCCGCCGGCGCGCCGATGCAGGCGACGACGGAAGCAATGAGCTCCTCGCGCGACGGCATCGTTGCGACGGCCTTCACACCGGCCGGGTCCAGCGCCGTCCCGCCCATCGCCCCGCCAAGGATCACGAACTTGTCGTTCGTCTTGGCATAGGCGTCCGCGACCTTGGCAGCTGCCACGGGGTCTTCGGAATAGGCAAGAACGGTCATGCCCGTGAGGAGAGAGGCGATCGGTGCGTTCGGCGTCCCCTCGAGGGCGATCTTGGCGAGCCTGTTCTTGGCGACGCGCACAGACCCGCCAACCTCGCGCATGCGCGCGCGGAGGGTCTGCATCTCGGCAACCGTGAGACCTGCGTAGTGTGCGACCACGACCACGCCAGAGCTTTCGAAGATCTGGCCGAGTTCCTCGACCACTTTCTCTTTCTGGGCTCTATCCACAGTTTCGCTCCAAGTGATGGAGGTGTGACCCTCCGGCTCGATTTCGCCGGGCCAAAGGCCCGACGAGCGGGTCCTTACGGGTCCTTCCCAATATCGCCCCCCTGCGCGCCCGAAGGCATCGCAGCGGATGGAATTGTTCATTTCCCGTCTCGGGCAGGATTTATGTCTGTCGACACCCGCCGTCTCGGACGTATCCGGCCCCGCGGCGACTCGCGCAGCGGTCCCGGACGGGGGCACGTAGTCCGTTTTCGGCGCGGGGGCAAGCGGGTTCCGCGCGCTGTGTTCGCTCGCGCGCCTCTCCCCCCTCCCCTCTCCCGCGGGGAGAGGGGGGCCGCGACGCTCGTCAGTTGGCGCTTCACCTCTCCGCCCCGGAGAGGGGAGAGGGGAGAGGTTCCAGTGTCTCCCCGAAACGGAAACGGGGCAGGCCCTGCGACCCGCCCCGCCCGAAAGTCACGCCCCCGCGGGGGCCGCACGCATCAGCCGTTGATGCGCGCCGGGTCGATCGACACGCCCGGGCCCATCGTGGACGACAGCGCGATGCGCTTGACATAGGTGCCCTTGGCCCCCGTCGGCCGGGCCTTCTGGATCGCGTCGATGAACGCGCGCACGTTCTCGGCGATCTTCGCCTCGTCGAAGCTGACCTTGCCGACACCGGCGTGGATGATCCCGGCCTTCTCGACCTTGAACGTCACCTGCCCGCCCTTGGCGGCGCGCACGGCCTCGCCCACGTCCATCGTCACGGTGCCGATCTTGGGGTTCGGCATCAGGTTGCGCGGCCCCAGGATCTTGCCCAGACGGCCGACCAGCGGCATCAGGTCCGGCGTGGCGATGCAGCGGTCGAACTCGATCTTCCCGCCCTGGATCGTCTCCATCAGGTCCTCGGCACCCACGATGTCGGCACCCGCGGCCTTGGCCTCGTCGGCCTTGGCGCCGCGCGCGAACACCGCCACGCGCACCGTCTTGCCGGTGCCGTTGGGCAGGTTGACCGACCCGCGGACCATCTGGTCCGCATGGCGCGGATCGACGCCCAGGTTGATCGCCAGTTCCACCGTCTCGTCGAACTTGGCGCTCGCCGCCTTCTTCACCAGCGCGATGGCTTCCTCGACCGTGACCTGGCCCTTGTCCTCGACCTGGGCGCGCGCGGCCGTGATGCGCTTTGCAAGCTTTGCCATGGCGTTATCCCTTCACCTCGATACCGGCCGACTTGGCCGAACCCAGGATGATCTGCATCGCCGCCTCGACCGAGTTGGCGTTCAGGTCCTTCATCTTGGCCATGGCGATCTCGCGCACCTGCGCCACCGTCACCGTGCCCGCCACCTCGTGGCCCGGCTTCAGCGACCCCTTGGGGCGGTTGCGCTTGCCCACGGGCTTCAGCCCCGCCGCCTTCTTCAGGAAATAGGACGCCGGCGGCGTCTTCAGTTCCAGCGTGAACGACTTGTCGGCGTAGTAGGTGATGATCACCGGCGTCGGCGCGCCGGGTTCCAGATCGGCGGTCTTGGCGTTGAATTCCTTCACGAACGCCATGATGTTGATGCCGCGCTGACCGAGCGCCGGACCCACCGGCGGCGACGGGTTCGCCTGCCCCGCCTTCACCTGCAGCTTCAGGCTGCCCATTACCTTCTTGGCCATCTGGCCGTCTCCCTTTCACCTGCGCGCGGGGATCGCGACCCCGGCGGTTTCGCGGTTGAGTGGTCCGGCCCCGGGGCGCGCCCCGGATACCTCCCACGCGGCTTCATTCAGGTCTGCTTGCTGACCTGCGTGAATTCCAGTTCGACCGGGGTGGCCCGGCCAAAGATCGACACCGACACCTTCAGGCGCTGGTTGTCCTCGTCCACTTCCTCGACGGCGCCATCGAAGCCCTCGAACGGGCCGTCCGACACCTTGACCTTCTCGCCGATCTCGAACCGGATCAGCGTGCGCGGCGCCTCCTGGCCTTCCTCGACGCGGCCCAGGATCGCCTCGACCTCGCCCTCGCGCATCGGCATCGGGCGGCCCTGCGGACCCAGGAAGCCGGTCACCCGGTTGATCGAGTTGATCAGATGATAGCCGCGGTCCGACATCTCCATCTTGACCAGCACATAGCCCGGCATGAACCGGCGCTCGGTGGTCACCTTCTTGCCGCGGCGGATCTCGATGACCTCCTCGGTCGGAACGAGGACCTCCTCGATCTCGTCCTGCAGGCCCTTCTCGGCCACGGTCGTGCGGATCTGCTCGGCCACCTTCTTCTCGAAGTTCGAGAGAACGCTTACCGAATACCACCGTTTCGCCATCGTCCGCCTAGCCTTCCTGCCTTCGGTCCCCCGCAAAAGAAAATCGGCGTGCGACTCAACCGGCGCACGCCTTGGGGGAAGTGCTGGGTCGCCTACACCCCGCCGCGCGGGTTTTCAAGGCCGCGGTTCGCGCCGGGACCGCCTGGCGCCCCGCCGACGGTCGGTTTCAGCCCACGAAGGACAGAAGCGCCTGCAGGCCGCTGCGGATCAGCCAGTCCACCAGGAAGAAGAACGCCGCGCCGGCGACCGCCAGGGCGAACACCATGGCCGAGGTGATCAGCACCTCGCGCCGGGTCGGCCAGACGACCTTGGCGATCTCGGCCCGGGTCTGCTGGAGGAAGGTAAAGGGATTGGCCTTGGCCATGGGTCGGTCCTTGAAGGGGCTCGGGCGCAGATACGCGCAACGCGCGGTCAGTTCAAGCGCGCCCCGGCGTCACGCGCGGGGCAGCCCCCAGCGCGGCCAGGGCCGCGTCCAGCACAAGCCCGCCGAAGCGCGCGTTGCGATGCACCGGATCGCCCGCCTCACGCGCGCCGGGGCGGCCCCAGGGGTGGCCCCAGTCGGGCGCGGTCAGGCACCCCTCCGTCACCGTCGCCTCGGGCTGCGGCAGCAGGGTGATCCCGTCCTCGGCCGCCACCGCCGCCAGATCGGCCCAGACCGCCGCCCGCGCATCCGCATCCGCCGCCCGCGCCCCCGGCCAGTCGGCCAGCGGGTCGGGTCCGACCCCCGCCAAGGGAAAGCTGGCCGGCGACATCAGGACCGGCCCCGCCGCCGCAAAGGCCGCCG
>DBBA01000102.1:0-818 GCA_002291955.1 Rhodobacteraceae bacterium UBA996
CGGAAGAGGACGCGTTCGAGGCGGTGAAGAAGCGCGACTACAAGGAAGGCGAGGTCATCGTGATCCGCAACGAAGGCCCCGCGGGCGGCCCCGGCATGCGCGAGATGCTGGCCACCACCGCCGCCCTGTCGGGGCAGGGCATGGGCAAGAAGGTGGCCCTCATCACCGACGGCCGGTTCAGTGGCGCCACCCGCGGGTTCTGCGTGGGCCATGTCGGGCCAGAGGCCGCGCATGGCGGACCCATCGCGCTGCTGCGGAACGGCGACATGATCACGCTCAACGCGCTGACGGGCGAGCTGTCGGTGGCCCTGACGGACGCCGAACTCGCCGCGCGCAAGGCGGAATGGAAGGGCCCGCGGCCCACGGCCTATACCTCGGGCGCGGTGCACAAGTTCGCCCGGCTCTGCGGCGGGGCGCGCTGGGGGGCGGTCACGCATCCGGGCGCCAAGGGGGAAAGCCACGTCTACATGGACCAGTAAGGCACGTCCGTCCGTGATCCGGGGACCCGCCGCGCCGACCCCGACCCCGGCATGACCGGGGGTCCGCTGGCGCGACTACTGGCCCGGCTGCGCCCGCGGCCGGGCCTTGCCCGGGCGCCATCGGACCGCGGGATGCCCGACCCGGACCGGACCCTGTCCCGCCGCGCTCCGCCGGGGTCGGACTGGGTCTGGCGCCCCGGCGCGTTCGACACCCCGTCGGTCCCGCCCGACACGTCGCGCGTCGTTCCGGGTCAGGCGCTGGGCGCGGGCCTGTCCCTGTTCCACGACTGCCCCGCGCTGGACCTGACCGTGACCGGGATCGCCCCGGACGGCGCCCCG
>DBBA01000102.1:1172-9022 GCA_002291955.1 Rhodobacteraceae bacterium UBA996
CCGGCGCCCCGACCAGCCCCGGCCACGCCTTCGCGATCACGGTCGGCGCGTTCACCGGCAGCTACCTGTCGCTCGTCACCGACCTGCCCGCCACGGCCGCCCGCGCCCTGACGCGGCAGCACCTGCTGGGTGTGCGCGCCCGGATCGCCCTGTCCGGCCCGTCCGACATCTACCTGCGCCTCAACCTGCGCCACGGCCCCAACACCGACACGCAGGTGCGCAAGGCCGCCCCGGGCGACCCCGACCCGTCCGACCTGCGGGTGGACTTCGACCTCGCGCCCATGACCTTCGACACCGACCGCGTGACCGCCGCCTGGGTGGACCTGATCGTCGGCAGCCCCGCCGGACAGCGGATCGAGGTGCGCGACATCGTCCTGTCGCGCCGCCTGCGGGCGATGCTCTAGCCGCCCGGCCCCGGGCAAGCCTGCGAAAACCCGCCCGCCGGGCCGCTTTCGGGTTGAACCCCGCGCCCATGTGCCAAAGGATGGCCGCCACAGGCAACTCCCGGACCAACGCCCCATGACCGGCTCGCGCAAGGGCATCCTTCTGGCACTTCTGGCCTTCGGCATCTACGCCACGCATGACGTCGTGGTGAAGTTCCTGGGCAGCAGCTACTCGGCGTTCCAGATCATCTTCTTCTCGGTCCTGCTGACCTTCCCGTTCCTGACCGTCTACATGCTGCGCGATGTCGGCGCGGGGAACCTGCGCCCGGTCCATCCCGGCTGGACGGCCCTGCGGACGCTCGCGGTGGTGGTCACGGGGGTGTCGGCCTTCTACGCCTTCTCGGTCCTGCCGCTGGCACAGACCTATGCGATCCTGTTCGCCGCGCCGCTGCTCATCACGGTCCTTGCCATCCCGATCCTGGGCGAACGGGTGCGGCTGCGGCGCTGGCTGGCGGTGCTGGTCGGCCTGACCGGCGTGATGATCGTGCTGCGGCCGGGCGCGGCCGAATTGTCGGCCGGGCACCTGGCCGCGCTGCTCGCCGCCTTCACCGGGGCCTTCGCCAGCGTCATCGTGCGCAAGATCGGCCGCGACGAGCGGTCCGAGGTGCTGATGCTCTACCCGATGCTCGGCAACTACGTCGTCACCGGGGCCGCCCTGCCCTTCGTCTACCAGCCGATGCCGGTCTCGCACCTCGGCCTCATCCTGGTGATCTCGGCCTTCGGCTTCGTGGCGGGGCTGTGCCTGATCGCGGCCTATCGCCGGGCGGAAGCCGCGCTGGTCGCGCCCATGCAGTATTCCCAGATCCTGTGGGCCGCCCTCTACGGCGCGCTGTTCTTCGACGAGACACCGGACGGGGCGACCCTGGCAGGTGCGGGACTGATCATCGCCTCGGGCCTGTACATCGTCCTGCGCGAGGCGCGCGTGTCGGCCACCACGCCGGTGATCGGCACCCGGGGGCGGCTGTTCGCGCCGACCAGCCCGCGGCCGTCGGAACGCACCACCCCCGCGACCCCCGACCACGCGACGCCCGATCCCGCCAGCCCATGACGCCCGCACGGGCGCCGCGTCGTCCGCCCTTGCCAAAGGGAACGGCCTTCGCTAACCCGCCTCCCACGGTCGGGCAGTAGCGCAGCCTGGTAGCGCACTTGCTTCGGGAGCAAGGGGCCGGAGGTTCGAATCCTCTCTGCCCGACCAATTCAACAGAGCGGGATCGGCCCCCACGGCGCGGCCGCGCATCGGCACGCGGCCCATGCCCGCACTGACCGTGTCCGCACAGACCGCGTCAGCACGGCCCCCGTCGGCGCGGCCCCCGTCAGCGCGGCTTGCGGAACGGCGCGATCTCGGCCCCCGGCGCGGGCCCGCTGTCCCGCAGCGCGTCGCGGCGGGGAACCCCGTCGGCCCCCGACCCCGCCGGACCGGGATCGTCCGGCAGATCGCCCGCGAAGAACACGCCGTCGTTCAGCACCTGATCGACGGTCGACGACATCACCAGCTTCTCGTCCCCGGCAAAGGCATAGACCAGCGCCAGGTCGGCCAGCTGGTTGATCAGCCGCGGGATGCCGCGGGTGGCCGCCGCGATGCGGTCGCAGGCCTGCTTGGTGAACTCCTCGCCCGTGCCGCCCGCGCGCTTCATGCGGTGCCGCACATAGGCCTCGACCGCCTTCGCATCGAGCCGTGCCAGATGATAGTTGGCCGCCACGCGCTGCGCGAACTGCCGCATCTCGGGGCGCGAGATCATGTCGCGCAATTCGGGCTGGCCCACCAGGATCAGCTGCAGAAGCTCGTCCTTGTGCGAGTTGATGTTGGTCAGCATCCGCAGTTCCTCGAGCCCTTCCAGCGACAGGTTCTGCGCCTCGTCGATGATCAGGACCACGCGCCGGCCGGCCGCGTATTCGCGCACCACGAATTCCTGCAGCGCGTTGAACGTCGCGACATAGCTGGCCATCGGATCCAGCGGCAGCGACAGGGCGCTGACGATCCATTGCAGCAACTCGCCCCGCCCGCCCTGCGCGTTCGAGATCAGGCCGATGGTCGCGTTCTCGGACATCCGGTCCAGCAGCGCATGGACGAGCGTCGTCTTGCCCGCGCCGACCTCGCCGCTGATGACCGTGATCGGCGCGCGCGAGGTCACGCCGTATTCCAGCACCGCGAAGGCGCGCGTGTGCTGGACCGACCAGAACAGGAAGTCCGGATCGGGCAACAGCGTGAACGGCCGCTCGGTCAGGCCGAAGAAGTCGGTATAGAGGCCAGCCTGTCCCATGTGCTCCTTGCCGCCCGCCCGTGCCCCCGTGTCAGACCCGGACCCGCCCTGCCCCCGAGATAGGGCGTTTCGGCCCGTGAAGCGAGACCTTGCGCAGGCGTCCGTGCGCGACGGGGCCAACGTCGCGCCGTCGGAACCATGTGTGAAGCCCGGCCGCGCCCACAAGCCACGATTCGTCTTAACCAGGGGTGGATTGTCCACGAACAGGGGACGGCACCCCCAAGCCCCCTCAATTTGAGACGTTGCGTCAACTTCCGTGCCCGCAGGTTAACCACCCTCGTGGCGCCGGTTTGCCGCACCAAATCGGGAACATTCCCCGAACCCACGGGTTTGCAAGAAGAATTCACGCAACTGCCGCTCGGAAGTCACGATTCATTAAGTTGTTGGCAACCAGAAAAGCTTGTAAACCAATGACGAGGGATGCATGCGTAGCGTCATCACGGGGCGGGATCCGGCAAATGTGCGCTGGTGCCAGGACGTGAGTGTGCAGTGGTCGGGTACGGGTGTGGGTGTGTGATGACGGTTCACTTCAACGAAATCACGGACGAAGCGGTATCTCTGGCTTCGTCGCGGCCGATGGTCCGCCCCGAAGCGCGGTTCGGGTTGTACCGCAACTTCGGAAAGCGTGCGTTCGACCTTGCGGCGGTCATCCTGACGGCGCCCATTGTCGTGCCCGTCGTCCTGATCCTTGCCCTGCTGGTCGCGCTCGAAGGCGGGCGTCCGTTCTTCACGCAGCGCCGGGTCGGCCGCGGCAACCGCGAGTTCCGCATCCTCAAGCTGCGCACCATGGTCGTGGACGCCGAAGCGCGCCTGGCCAGCCACCTCGCCTCGGACGCCTCCGCCCGGGCCGAATGGAACGCGCACCAGAAGCTGATCCACGACCCGCGCATCACGCGCGTCGGCCGGCTGCTGCGCCGCACCTCGCTGGATGAGCTGCCCCAGCTCTGGAACGTGTTCATCGGCGACATGAGCCTGGTCGGCCCGCGCCCGATGATGCTGGACCAGCGCGCCCTGTACCCGGGCAGCGCCTACTACCAGCTGAGCCCCGGCATCACCGGGCCGTGGCAGGTCTCGGACCGCAACGCGGTCGAGTTCCGCAGCCGGGCCGTGTTCGACCAGCGCTACTACCACGACCTGTCGCTGCTGACCGACCTGCGCATCCTGTTCCGCACCGTGCGCGCCGTGCTGCGCTGCACCGGACACTGACCGAGCGCCCCGGGCGGTCGCCCCGATGTGTTGCCAAGTGGTGACGGCGCCGCAGAAATCCATGCGGCGCCGTACGCATTCGGACGATGGGCATTCAGTTGTCGGCCGACACTTGGCATAAACCGCCATAGCCGGAGGACATGAGACATGGGCAAGGCACTGTTGGCACTGGTGGCACTCGTGCTGTCCGCGACATTCGCGGTGGCGCAGGACTATCGAGTTCGTTCGGGTGACACCCTGAACATCGAGGTGCTCGAGGATCCCGGCCTGAACCGGACCGTCCTTGTGCTGCCCGACGGCACCTTCTCGTTCCCCTTCGCGGGCAACACCCAGGCCGGCGGCCGCAGCGTGGCCGACATCCAGGCGGCCCTGACCGCCGCGCTTGCCCCGAACTTCGCGGCACCGCCGAACGTCACCGTGTCGGTCGGGGCCCTGCGCCCGCCGCTGACCGAAGACGAACGCCGCGCGGGCCTGATGCCGGTCTATGTGATCGGCGAGGTCAACACGCCCGGCAAGGTCGATGTCCGCCGCGGCACGACCCTCCTGCAACTGCTGGCCGAATCGGGCGGCTTCACCCGCTTCGCCGCGACCAACCGCGTCCAGCTGCGCCGCGTGAACACCCGGACGGGCGAGGAAAGCGTGGTCGGCTTCAACTACCGCGATGCCCTGCGCGGCGGGTCCATCGGCGCCGGCGCGACCGTCCTGCAGCCGGGCGACGTGGTGATGGTCCCGGAACGTCGGCTGTTTGAATGACCAGGGCGGCGCGGCGCCTTCTGCGGGCCGTTGCGACCGGGGGGCTTGCCGCCTCGGCGCTGGCCCTTGCCGCGTCGGCCCAGGACACGGGCGGTCCGCGGCTGACCGCCGAGGGCGCCGTGCGCCTGGCCTTCGACGACAACCCCTCGCTCGTGCCCGGCGGATCGGACTCCGAGGTCAGCCTGTCCAACCGGCTGACCTTCGGCCTGTCGAACGAAAGCCGGGCGGGATCGCTCAGCCTCCGGGTGTCGGGCAACTATGTGCTCCGCGATGGCGGAACCGACGCCGAACGCGAATTCCTCGGCCCCGATGTGGACCTGTCCTACCGGCGCGAAGGGCCGTCGTCCGAATTTGTCCTGACCGCGTCCCGCAGCGAGCGCGACGTCAGCGACACGTTCTCGATCCTGGCCGATCCGACGGATCCGCTCTCGCCCAGCGACCTCATCATCGACGAGGGGACGCGCGTCAACACGAACATCTCGGCCCGGCTGCGCACCGGGATCGACGGGCCCTACGGCTTCGAACTGGGCGTGCAGGCCTCGCAGGACGAATTCCTCGAAACCACCAACCCCGATCTCGAGGACGAGCAGACCATCGGCGTCGATGCGGGCGTCCGGGCACGCCTGTCGCCCATCCTCGAAGGGCGGCTGACCGCGTCCGTGTCCCAGACCGACACCGACGACACCGAAGAGACCGAGGAACGCTCGCTGCGCGTCGGCACCGGATTGACCTATGCGATCAGCGCGATCCGCGAACTGGACCTGACCGTGGGCCTGGCCCGGATCGAGACATCGCGCACCATCGGCGGGTCGCGGACCACGGCCAGCGACGAAGGGCTGACCTTCGGGCTGTCCTATGTCGAGGAACGCCCCCGCGGCGCCTTCAGCCTGTCCCTGACGCAGGATTTCCTGACCTCGGGCGCGCTGACCTCGCTCACGGTCGGGCAGCGGCTCGAACAACCCCTGGGCGCGCTGGACTACTCCCTCGGTGTGGCCCTGACCGACGACGGCGACCTCGCCCCGGTCGGGCGGCTGTCCTATGCCCGCGAAGCGCGCAACAGCACCTTCTCGACCGACCTGACCGCGGCCGTGGTGCCCGACGACGAGGAACCGGTGTCCACCCTGTCGCTGGGCGTGGCCTACGGCACCGCCCTGACCGAGGTCACGGCCCTGTCGCTGTCGGCAAACTTCGGCCTGACGCGCCCCCTGGCCGACGGCAGCGACCCCGAACGCCGCGTGGCGTCGTTCGAGGTGGGCGTGACCCGCGAACTGACCCGCGACTGGGGTCTGGCCGCGGGCTACACGGGCCGCTACGCGCAGGACGAGGGCGAGGAGTCGGCGTGGTCGAACGGCGCCTTCATGGAAATCCGCCGCACCTTCTCGATCCGGCCCTGACCGCGGGCCGCCGGTCCCGGTCCCGGCCTTGATGCGGGCCTTGATCCAGACCTTGATCCCGGTCCTCCGGGGGCCCCTGCCCCTTTCCATCGCTGCGGGCCTGCGCTAAGGCCGCGACCGTTCCGTGAAGAAAGGACACCCGACATGGGTTACAGGGTCGCCGTCGCGGGCGCCACCGGCAACGTGGGCCGCGAAATGCTGAACATCCTCGCCGAGCGCGAGTTTCCCGCCGACGAGGTGGTGGCGCTGGCCAGCCGCAAGTCGCTGGGCACCGAAGTCAGCTATGGCGACCGAACGCTGGTGACCAAGGACCTCGATACCTTCGACTTCACGGGGTTCGACATCGCGCTGTTCGCGGTGGGGTCCGAGGCGACGAAGCAGTATGCGCCCAAGGCCGCCGCGGCGGGCTGCGTCGTGATCGACAACTCCTCGCTCTACCGCTACGACCCGCAGGTGCCGCTGGTGGTGCCCGAGGTGAACGCCGACGCGGTGATGGGCTACAGCCAGAAGAACATCATCGCGAACCCGAACTGTTCCACCGCGCAGATGGTTGTGGCGCTGAAGCCCCTGCACGACCGGGCGCGTATCCGCCGCGTTGTCGTGGCGACCTACCAGTCCGTGTCGGGCGCCGGCAAGGAAGGCATGGACGAGCTCTGGGATCAGACCAAGTCCATCTACAACCCGACGTCCGAGGTTCCGCCCAAGAAGTTCTCCAAGCAGATCGCCTTCAACGTGATCCCCCACATCGACGTCTTCCTGGACGACGGGTCCACCAAGGAAGAGTGGAAGATGGTGGCCGAGACGAAGAAGATCCTCGACCCGAAGATCCGCGTGACCGCGACCTGCGTCCGCGTGCCGGTGTTCGTCGGCCATTCCGAGGCCGTGAACATCGAGTTCGAGGATTTCCTGGACGAGGACGAGGCCCGCGACATCCTGCGCGAGGCGCCGGGCATCCTGGTCGTCGACAAGCGCGAACCGGGTGGCTACGTCACGCCCATCGAATGCGTGGGCGACTATGCCACCTTCGTCAGCCGCATCCGGCAGGATTCGACGGTGGAAAACGGCCTGTCGATGTGGATAGTGTCGGACAACCTGCGCAAGGGCGCGGCGCTGAACGCGGTGCAGATCGCCGAGAAAATGAAGCTGCCAGTCGCCGCGTAAGTGAAACCGTGGGGCTCCGCCCCACGCCCCGCCGGGGACCGTGGCGGTCCCCGGATCCCGCCGTCACTCGTCCACAGGGGTGCCGGCGGCCCATTGCAGGTGCTGGCCGCCGTCCAGGCAGATCACCTGGCCCGTGACGCTGGACAGCGCCAGCAGCGCCAGCAGCGCACGGCCCATCTCCTCCGGGCTCGTGCCGCGGCGCAGCGGCACGGATTGGCATTGCCGGTCGAACTGCTCCTGGCTCTGGCGCGGCGAGGGCATGGCCGGGCCAGGCCCGATCCCCAGCACGCGGATGCGCGGCGCGAGCGCCAGCGCCAGCTGCTGCGTCAGCGCCCAGAGCCCTGCCTTGGAGAGGGTGTAGGTCACGAAATGCGGGGTGAGCGACAGCACGCGCTGATCGAGCATGTTCACCACCACGCCCTCGGCGCCGGCCGGGAGCTGCCGCGCGAAATCCTGGCTCAGCACGAAGGGCGCGCGGAGGTTGGGCTCGAGGTGATGGTCCCAGCTCTCGCGCGTGGCGTCGTCCCACTCGTCGCGGTCGAAGGTGCTGGCGTTGTTCACGAGCACGCCGAGCGGGCCAAGGCCCCCGGTCGCGGCGGCGACAAGGGGCTGCACCTCGGCCTCGCGCGCCA
>DBBA01000398.1 GCA_002291955.1 Rhodobacteraceae bacterium UBA996
GTGGCGCGGCACATGCTGGACCAGCCCGCGCCCCACTACCGCTCCATCGCCTTCGTCACGTCGGTATCGGCCCGGATGGCCAGCCCCGAGCGCGCCGACTACTGCATCTCCAAGGCCGGGGCGGCGATGGCCGCGCAGGCGCTGGCCTTGCGCCTCGCCCCCCACGGCATCGGCGTGTTCGAGCTTCGCCCCGGCATCATCGCCACCGACATGACGGCCGCCGTGCGCGACCGCTACACCGACCGCATCCACGGCGGTCTGGTGCCCGAGGGGCGCTGGGGCGACCCCGCCGACATCGGCCGCATCGTGGTGCCCCTCGCCACCGGCCAGTTCCAGTTCGCCATCGGGGCGGTGATCCCCGTCGATGGCGGCCTGTCGATCGAAAGGCTCTGATCCCGTGACCCAAGGGTTCGACTTCATCATCATCGGCGGCGGGTCGGCGGGCTGCGTGCTGGCCGCGCGCCTGTCGGAAAACCCCGCCGCCCGCGTCCTCCTGCTGGAGGCCGGAGGGCGCGACCGGCATCCGTTCTTCCACCTGCCCGCCGGGTTCGCCAAGATGACCAAGGGCATCGGGTCCTGGGGCTGGCACACCGTCCCCCAGCGCCACATGAACGGCATGGCGATCCGCTATACCCAGGCCCGCGTGATCGGCGGCGGGTCGTCGATCAATGCGCAGATCTACACCCGGGGTGCCGCGCAGGACTATGACGACTGGGCGCAGGCAGGCTGCACCGGCTGGGGCTACGACGACGTCCTGCCCTGGTTCCGCCGGGCCGAGGACAACGACACCCACGACAACCGCTGGCACGGTCGCGGCGGCCCCCTAGGGCGTGTCGAAACCCGCAGCCCCCCTGCCGATCTGCGAGGCGTACTTCCGCGCGGCCGAAGCACTCGGCATCCCGTTCAATCCCGACATGGCGGGCGAACGGCAGGACGGTGTCGGTTACTACCAGCTGACCCAGCGCCATGTGCGCAGGTCCTCCACATCGGTGGCCTACCTGCGCCCGGCGATGAGCCGCGCCAACCTGACCGTGATGACCGGCGTGCAGGTCCGCCGGATCACGGTCGCGCAAGGCCGCGCGACGGGGGTGGAGACCGCGCAGGGCACCTTCCGGGCCGAGACCGAGGTGATCCTGTCCTCGGGCGCCATCGGGTCGCCCCGGCTGTTGCAACTGTCCGGAATCGGGCCGGGCGACCACCTGCACGGGCTTGGCATCCCCGTGGTGCTGGACCAGCCGCAGGTGGGCGCGAACCTGCAGGATCACCTCGACCTGTTCGTGATCGCCGAATGCACCGGCCCCCACACCTATGACCGCTACGCCAGGCCCCACTGGTCGGCGGTCGCGGGGCTGCAATACCTGCTGACGCGCCGCGGGCCGGTGGCGTCATCGCTCTTCGAAACCGGGGGCTTCTGGTACGCCGACCCCTCGGCCCGTTCGCCGGATATCCAGCTGCACCTCGGCCTCGGCTCGGGGATCGAGGCCGGGGTCGCCGCCATGCCGCAAGGCGGCGTCACGCTGAACTCGGCCTACCTGCGCCCGCGGTCCCGCGGCACGGTAAGGCTCGCCAGCAGCGACCCCCTCGCCGCACCCCTGATCGACCCGAACTACTGGGAAGACCCCCTCGACCGCGAGATGTCGATCCGCGGCCTGAAACTCGCGCAACAGATCATGCGGCAGGACGCGCTGAAGCCCTTCGTCAAGGCAGAGCGCCTGCCGGGCCCGGACGTGCGGACGGACGCCGATTACATCGCCTATGCCTGCCGCCACGCCAAGACCGACCACCACCACGCGGGCACATGCCACATGGGCGCGGACCCCGGCGCGGTGGTGACGCCGGACCTTCGGTTCAACGGCATCGACCGGCTGCGCGTGGTCGATGCGTCCATCATGCCCACCGTCGTGTCGTCCAACACCAACGCCACCGCCATCATGATCGCCGAAAAGGGCGCCGCCATGATCGCCGCCCGCTGGAGCACCGCATGATCCGCCACATTGTCCTGATCCGCTTCCGCGCCGACGTGTCTGAGGACCGCATCGCCGCGATCTTCGCCGACCTGCACGCAATCCGCGACCGCATCCCCGGGATCGGCGCCATCCATGCAGGCCGCAGCGACAGCCCCGAACAGATCGAGCGTGGCTACCTGCACGGCTTCACCATCGACTTCGCCGGGTGGGACGCACTCGCCGCCTACCAGGCCCACCCCGACCACACGCGCGTCGGCGCGGCGCTGGTCGCCCATGCGCAAGGGGGCCTCGACGGTATCCTCGTCTTCGACCTGCCCTGCGGGACCCCGTGATGCTGACCCTTCCCACCTCCGACAACCGGCTGGAACCCTACGCGCTGTCCGGCACGCCCCTTGTGCCACGCGCCCCCCGGGTCCCCCTGACCCGCACGGCCTTTGCCGCGGCGCATGTCATCAGCGACCCGCTGCGGGAACGGAACCCCTGGGACACCCGCCCCGCCGTGGACTGGGACGCGACGCTGTCCTTCCGGGCAACGCTCTGGGACCAGGGCCTGCACCTGGCGGAAGCCATGGACACCGCGCAGCGCGGCATGGGGGTGGACTGGGACACGGCGCTTACCCTCATCCGCCGCACGATGGAGGCGGCGCGCGCGCACCCGCTGCGTCCCCGCGTGGCCTGCGGGGCGGGGACCGACCACGCTGCCCCCGGCACTCTCGGCACCGAACAGGCGATCCTGACGGCGTACGAACACCAGGCCCGCGCGATCGAATCTGCGGGCGGGCAAATGATCCTGATGGCCACCCGCGCGCTGCCCGGGATCAACGCCACCCCCGGCGCCTACACCCGCCTCTATCGCCGCCTGATCGACGGCGCGGCTGACCCCGTCATCCTGCACTGGCTCGGCCCGATGTTCGACCCCGCGCTGGCAGGCTACTGGGGCACCCCCGACATCGCCGCCGCCACGGACGTGGTGCTCGACCTGATCGCGGCCAGCCCGGCCAAGGTGGACGGCATCAAGATATCGCTCCTCGA
>DBBA01000317.1 GCA_002291955.1 Rhodobacteraceae bacterium UBA996
TAGGCCCCGGTTGCGCCCGTCTCGAACAGCAGGGGCACATCACACACGACAACCGGCGCGGTGCTGCGCGCGACAAAGCCTGCACGATCTGCCGCGACAAGCGGGTGAACGACGGATTCGATCCGACCCAGCAGGGCTGGATCGGCCGAAATGGCCTGCCGCAGGACCGCCCGATCCACGGCGCCCTCCCGAACCGCCCCGGGAACCAGCGCTGCCACGGGCGCGACGGCCGCCCCGCCGGACGCATACAGTCGACGCACGGCGGCATCGGCGTCCCATACATCGGCCCCCATCTCGGCGAACATGGCCGCCGTCGTGGACTTTCCCATCCCGATGGACCCGGTCAGACCGATGCACCAGGGACGCGCGCCGGATGCGCGGTCAGGCGGCAAGGACCGCCCGCCGGAGATCGTCATCCACCTGGGGCCGAATCCCGAACCAGCGTTCAAACGCGGGCGCCGCCTGGTGCAGAAGCATCCCCAGCCCATCGACGGTCACACATCCCCGTTCCTCGGCCCGGCGCAAAAGCGTCGTGCGCAAGGGCGCATAGACCAGATCGGTCACCACGCAGGACGGATCCAGCGCGTCCAGCGGCACGCGGAATTCGGACTTTCCCGTCATCCCCAGCGACGTGGTGTTCACCAGCAGCGCCGCACCCTCGATGATGTTGGCCGCCTGCACCCAGTCGGACACCACGACCTTCGTGCCGAACTCGGCGCGCAGTGCATCGGCGCGGTTGCGTGTACGGTTCACCAGCCGGATCTCGGTCACGCCCGCCTCGATCAGCGCGATCAGCACGGCCCGCGCCGCACCCCCCGCACCCAGTACCACTGCCGGACCGGACGCGGGCACCCATGACGGGGCCCCCTGACGCAGGTTCTCGATGAACCCGTAGCCGTCGGTGTTGTCGGCCAGAAGCCGCCCGTCTTGCCGGAACACCAGCGTGTTCGCCGCCCCCACCAGCGCCGCACGATCGGTCACGACATCGGCAAGGGCCAGCACGGCCTCCTTGTGGGGGATGGTGACATTCGCCCCAACGAAGCCCATCCGCGGCAGCATCCGCACCACATCGGCCAGGTCGGCCTGCGCCACATCGATCGGGATGTAGAAGCCCGGCAGCCCGTACCGCCGCAACCAGTGCCCGTGAAGCGCGGGTGACCGGCTATGCGCAACGGGCGAGCCCAGGACGCCCGCCAGCGGTATCCGCGTCTCGCTCATGTCGGCAGTTCCCCCCGGACGACGAGGTAGTTGAGGAGTTCCACAAGCGGCAAGCCCAAAATGGTGAAGTGATCGCCCTCGATCAGCGACATCAGGCGCACCCCCTCGCCTTCGATCCGGTAACACCCGACCGACGTGCGGATATCATCCCAGTTCCGCACCACATAGTCCTCGATGAAGGACGTACTCAGCGGACGCACGGTCAGACGCGCGGCGGACACATGGCGCCAGACGGGACGCCCGCCATCGTAAAGGACGACCGCCGACAGCAGCCGGTGGGGCCGGTCGGACATGCGTTGCAATTGCCCGCAGGCATCGCCAGGAGAGTCAGGCTTGGACAGGATGGCACCGTCCAGATCAAGCACCTGGTCCGCGCCAAGGACAAGTCCCTGCGGATACCGCTGCGCCACCTTGTGCGCCTTGGCTTCGGCCAAGGCATCCGCAATGTCCCGGGGAGGGGAACCCTCGGCCAGGAGCGCATCCCGCACCGCGACCTCATCAACGCGCGGCACCTCGACCCGATGGGAAATCCCTGCGGCGGCAAGCATGGCGGCCCGCACGGGTGACCCGGAGGCGAGGATCAGAACGGGTGGCGGTGTCGTCATGGTCAGGACATCCGTGTGGACAACCCCCGTGTAACCTGCCGCGTGGCCTGCGGACAGGGGGCGGACAGACGGAGTGGATCGGCGGCGGCGGCGCCCAAAGCCGCAGTTCGGGCCAGATCGGGCCAGAACGTCCGCGATCCATGCCCCTGTGGATCGACCGGATGCCTGTCCCGCGTTACACGGTGACACTGCGGCTTTCGCCGCGCCGCTCCCGAGGATCGTCCCCAGAAACCATTTTTCAACTTATTGATTCCATATATTTTTTCGACGTTATCCCGAGCCGTCGAACAACGTTGGCCGGACATGTGCCGACCCTGGGCAAGAGCAGGATGTTCCCGGGAAAAACCGTTAATCCCCATGATCCACAGGCCCTACAGACCACTTCCATTCCTTTCATTCATGAAGGAAAGAAGAAGAAGGTCCGATCAAGCGGAAGGGAACGCGACGTGGTCATTGACGCCCTGCAGTCCGCGTACCCCTGGATCAAGAGCCTGCATGTGATCGCCATCATCACATGGATGGCAGGTCTGTTCTATCTTCCGCGCCTGTATGTCTACCATGTGGAAGGGTGGCAGGGTGCCGGTGTCGTGGTGGGCAGCGAGATGGACATGCTCTACCAGCGGCAGGAGCGCCTGCTGCTTCGCGTAATCATGAACCCGTCGATGATCGCGGCGTGGACCTTCGGACTGGCGCTGGCCGTGATCCCGGGTGTGGTGGACTGGAGTGCGGGCTGGCCCTGGGTCAAACTGGCATCGGTCCTTGGGATGACGTGGTTCCACATGTGGTGCGCCGCACGGCGCAAGGACCTTGCGGGCGGCACGAACCGGCTGACGGGGCGTCAGTATCGCCTTATGAACGAGGTTCCGACAGTGCTGATGCTGGCGATCGTCGTGTCGGTGATCGCCCGGCCGTTCTAGGTCGCCACACCCGTTTCGTCGGACCGCCGGTTGACAGGACGCCCGGCGCCGCGTATCGGGCCAGCGTCCACCGTCCGGCGGACGTCCTCCCCTCTTCACGACCTCGGGACCGATGGCGCACGCGCCGGTCCCCGGAGCCTCGCCATGACCATCCAGCGCCTGAACCTGTCCGACCTCAAGGCGAAATCGCCCGCCGACCTTCTGTCGATGGCCGAGGAACTGGAGATCGAGAACGCCTCGACCATGCGCAAGGGCGAGATGATGTTCTCGATCCTGCGCGAATATGCCGAGGAAGGCTACGACATCGGCGGCGACGGCGTGCTCGAGGTGTTGCAGGACGGGTTCGGCTTCCTGCGGTCCCCCGCCGCGAACTACCTGCCCGGCCCGGACGACATCTATGTCTCGCCCGACATCATCCGCCAGTATTCGCTGCGCACCGGGGATTCGATCCAGGGCGCCATCCAGGCCCCGCGCGAGAACGAGCGCTACTTTGCGCTGACCAAGGTCACGACGATCAACTTCGAGGACCCCGAGAAGGCCCGCCACAAGGTCGCCTTCGACAACCTGACGCCGCTGTACCCCGACGAGCGGCTGAAGATGGAGATCGAGGATCCGACCATCAAGGACCGCTCGGCCCGGATCATCGACCTCGTGTCGCCCATCGGGAAGGGCCAGCGCGCGCTCATCGTCGCACCTCCGCGCACCGGCAAGACGGTGCTCTTGCAGAACATCGCGCGGTCCATCGAGGTGAACCACCCCGAGTGCTACCTTATCGTGCTGTTGATCGACGAGCGGCCCGAGGAAGTGACCGACATGCAGCGCAGCGTGAAGGGCGAGGTCATCTCCTCGACCTTCGACGAACCGGCCACCCGGCACGTCGCAGTCGCCGAGATGGTGATCGAGAAGGCCAAGCGGCTGGTCGAACACAAGCGCGACGTGGTGATCCTGCTCGACTCGATCACCCGCCTCGGCCGCGCGTTCAACACCGTGGTCCCGTCATCAGGCAAGGTGCTGACCGGCGGCGTGGACGCCAATGCCCTGCAGCGCCCGAAGCGGTTCTTCGGCGCGGCCCGGAACATCGAGGAAGGCGGGTCGCTGACGATCATCGCGACCGCGCTGATCGACACGGGCAGCCGGATGGACGAGGTGATCTTCGAGGAGTTCAAGGGCACCGGCAACTCCGAGATCGTGCTGGACCGCAAGGTGGCCGACAAGCGGGTGTTCCCGGCGATGGATATTCTCAAGTCCGGGACCCGCAAGGAAGAACTGCTGGTGGACAAGGCCGATCTGCAGAAGACCTATGTCCTGCGACGCATCCTGAACCCGATGGGCACCACGGATGCGATCGAGTTCCTGATCTCGAAGCTCAAGCAGACCAAGACCAATGGCGAGTTCTTCGAATCGATGAACGCCTGACGGCGCTGGTTTCCCAGGGGTATCGGTCATGGATACCATCTTCGCTCCGGCCACGGCGCGTGGCCGGGCAGGTATCGCGGTTGTGCGGATCTCCGGCCCTTCGGCGCGGTCCGCGCTGGAGGCGCTGGCTGGACAGGTCGGCGCGCCGCGCACCATGACGCTGGTACGCCTTTCCCGGGATGGCGAGACGCTCGATAGTGCACTGGCCGTGGTCTTCCCGGGACCGGCAAGCTTTACCGGCGAGGATGTCGTCGAACTGCACCTGCACGGCGGGCCCGCCGTGATGTCGGCCGTTCTGGCGGCGCTCGGGTTCCTGCCCGGCTTGCGGATGGCCGACCCGGGCGAGTTCACCCGCCGCGCGCTGGCCAATGGCAAGCTGGACCTGTCGCAGGCCGAAGCTCTGGCAGAACTGATCGATGCCGAGACGCAGGCGCAACGGCGCCAGGCGCAGCGGTTGATGTCGGGTTATCTGGGCGCGCGCGTCGCCTCCTGGCGCGACGATCTCGTGCAGGCGCTGGCCCTTCTCGAGGCGACGATCGACTTCGTGGACGAGGATGTGCCGACCGAGGTCGGCAGCGAAGTTGCCGCGCGGCTGGCCCGCGTGTCGGCCGACCTCGCGCGCGAGCTGACAGGTGTCGCGGCGGCCGAGCGGGTGCGCGACGGGTTCGAGGTGGCGATCCTTGGGGAGCCGAACGCCGGGAAATCGACGTTGCTGAACCGGCTGGCTGGGCGGGAGGCCGCAATCACATCCGCAGTTGCGGGCACGACGCGCGACGTGATCGAAGTGCGGATGGAACTGGGCGGATTGGCGGTGACGTTGCTGGATACCGCCGGGATCCGGGATGCTGTGGACCCGGTGGAGCGCATCGGGGTCAGCCGTGCGCTGCAACGCGCCGCTGCGGCGGATCTGCGCATCGTTCTTGCTGTGGACGGTCATGTGCCGCCGGATATCCGGCTGTCGCCGGGCGACATTGTCGTGGGCGCAAAGGCCGACGTGACAGGCGCCGGCGTGTCGGGACTGACCGGAGCAGGGGTGGACGATCTGGTGGCGCGGATCACGGCGGTGTTATCCAGCCGGGCAGAAGGGGCCGGTGGTCTGACCCGCGCGCGCCACAAGCTGGCGGCAGAGCGTGCACAAACCGCTTTGGCCGCAGCGCGTGAGCATCTATATGGCGCAACAGATCGCACCGACATTGCAGCTGAAGACGTGCGGACCGCGTTGCGGGCACTCGAATCGCTCGTCGGTGCTGTCGGTGTCGAGGATGTTCTGGATGAAGTGTTCTCCCGATTCTGCATCGGCAAGTAGGGTGGCAGGAGTGTTTCACGTGAAACAAGACGCGGATGTCGTGGTCATCGGCGGCGGGCATGCGGGGGCCGAGGCAGCAAGTGCCGCGGCGCGCAGTGGTGCCCGGACTGTGCTGGTGACGCTGAAAGCCGACGCCATCGGTGTGATGTCCTGCAACCCGGCGATCGGGGGGCTGGGCAAGGGCCACCTCGTGCGCGAAGTCGATGCGCTGGGCGGTCTCATGGGCATGGCGGCAGACGCCGCGGGTATCCAGTTCCGCCTCCTGAACCGTCGCAAGGGACCTGCCGTGCAGGGGCCGCGCGCCCAGGCGGACCGCAAGGTCTACCGGACGGCCGTGCAGACGTACCTGGCCGATATCCCCCGGCTTTCCATCGTCGAGGGCGAAGTTGTCGATCTGTCCGTGACCGACGGGCGGATCGCGGGAGTCGTCCTGGCCGACGGTGCGCAAATTGCCGCGCGTGCGGTCGTTCTTACCGCGGGCACGTTCCTCCGCGGGGTGATCCACATCGGCGAGCAGACGATGGCCGGAGGCCGCATGGGTGAGGCGCCCGCGATTCGCCTTGCCGACCGGTTGCGCGATGCCGGGTTGCCGACAGGACGCCTCAAGACCGGGACACCACCGCGTCTGGATGGGCGCACCATCGACTGGGCCCGACTCGACCTGCAGCCGGGGGACGACGAGCCATCGATGTTCTCGTTCCTGTCGGATCGGCCACCCCTGCGTCAGGTGTCCTGCGGGATCACGACGACAAACGCCCGGACGCACGAGATCATCACGGCCAACCTGTCCCGGTCCGCGATGTATGGCGGGCGGATCGACGGGATCGGTCCGCGCTATTGTCCGTCGATCGAGGACAAGGTCGTCCGGTTCGGGGATCGCGACGGACACCAGGTCTTCCTTGAACCCGAGGGGCTGGACGACGATACGGTGTATCCGAACGGCATCAGCACGTCTCTGCCGGTCGACGTGCAAGAGGCGTATGTCCGCACGATCGCGGGCCTCGAATCGGTGACAATCCTGCGGCCCGGCTATGCCATCGAGTACGACTACGTCGATCCTCGCGCGTTGACGGCGGAACTCTCTGTCAAGGACCTGCCGGGCCTGTATCTGGCTGGTCAGATCAACGGTACCACGGGATACGAGGAAGCAGCCGCGCAGGGCGTCGTCGCGGGGATGAACGCCGCGGCCGGTGCGCTGGATCGGGCGCCGGTGACGTTCCGGCGTAGTGACAGCTACATCGGCGTCATGATCGACGACCTCGTATCGCGGGGGGTGACCGAGCCGTACCGGATGTTCACCTCGCGCGCGGAATTCCGGCTATCCCTTCGCGCGGACAATGCCGATCAACGGTTGACTCCCATGGCCATCGCTCTGGGCGTGGTCTCGGATGAGCGCCGCCGCGCGTACGAGACCAAGGCAGAGGCGCTGGCAGCGGGCAGGGCGCAACTCGTTGCCCGCAGTATGACCCCCCGGGCTCTTGTGGCGGTCGGGGTGCCGGCCGCGGTCGATGGTCCGCGTCGTTCGGCGTTCGAATGGTTGGCCGTGCCCGACGTGACGCGCGATGTGCTGGTTGCCTCTGCCCCCGACCTCGGGGCGATTCCGCAGTCTGTCTTCGATCAACTGGCCCGGGATGCACTGTACCACACCTATCTGGGCCGGCAGGCCCGGGATGCCGACGCGTTGCGCCGGGACGAGGATCGCGTGATCCCCGCGACGTTCGACTATGGCGCGCTTCCCAGCCTGTCGAACGAACTGCGGCAGAAGCTGTCGCGCGCTCGCCCCGGGACGCTGGCGCAGGCAGCGCGGATCGAAGGTGTCACGCCGGCCGCTCTTGTCCTGATCCTGGCCCGGTTGAAGAACGACGAAGCGGGCGCAGAGCGTCGCCGCGCATGACGCGCGAGGCCGTGGCGGCGCTGCCGGGCGTTTCACGTGAAACACTTGACCGGCTGCACGTTCTGGCGGTCCATGTGGTACGCTGGAACCCGCGCATCAATCTGGTTGCGCCGCGCAGCCTGTCCGATCTCTGGACGCGGCACATCCTCGATTCGGCACAGTTGTGGTTCCTCGCAGCGCCTTCGCCGGGCCTGTGGGCCGATCTGGGCAGCGGCGGCGGGTTTCCCGGCCTGGTCATCGCGGCACTGGCCGAAGGGTCCGGTATGCGGGTGGCGCTTGTCGAATCGGACCAGCGGAAGGCTGCCTTCCTGCAGGTCGTCGCGCGGGCCATGGGGTTGCAACCGGAGATTCATGCTGCGCGGATCGAGGCGTTGCCACCACTCGGCGCAACGATCATCTCGGCCCGCGCTCTTGCGCCCTGGCCTGTGCTTCTGCCGCTTGCTCGATGCCACCTGGTGCCCGGCGGGCGCATGATTCTGCCGCAGGGCGAAAACGCCGTGCCCCCAGGCGCCACCGATCTGGACAGCCGCCAGTGGTCGGTCGAAGATCGACGCAGCATGACAAACCCCGAATCCACGATCCTCATCCTCACGGCCCGTCCGTCGGCCGACCCGACAGGGACCTGACCCCGTGCCCAGTTCGTCGATCACCACCATCGCCATCCCCCGGATTGTCGCCGTCGCCAACCAGAAGGGCGGCGTCGGCAAGACCACGACGGCGATCAACCTTGGGGCGGCCCTGGCCGAAGAGGGGCTCAATGTCCTCTTGGTGGATCTTGATCCTCAGGGGAATGCGTCGACCGGGCTGGGGATCGACCGCTCCAGCCGCCGCCGCACGACCTATGACCTGATCCTCGACGACGCACCCATCGACGAGGTGATCTCTCCCACCAAGGTCGAGGGTCTGTGGATCACCCCTGCGACGACCGACTTGTCCTCGGCCGATATCCAGCTTGTGTCGAACGAGAAGCGCAGCTTCCTGCTGCACGATGCGCTGCGTCAGCCCGGGATCGCACGCTGGCGGCTGGATGTGGTCCTGATCGACTGCCCTCCCTCCCTGTCGCTTCTCACCGTCAACGCATTGGTCGCCGCCCATTCGGTGCTGGTGCCTCTGCAGGCCGAGTTCTACGCGCTGGAGGGACTCTCGCAGCTCATGTTGACGATCCGAGAGGTCCGGCAGACCGCAAATCCCGGGCTGCGGATCGAGGGTGTGGTGCTGACCATGTACGACCGCCGCAACAACCTGTCGTCGCTCGTCGAACGCGATGCGCGCGACAATCTGGGGGATCTGGTGTTTCGGACGGTCATCCCGCGCAACGTTCGCCTATCCGAAGCCCCCTCCTACGCCATGCCTGTCCTTGATTACGACACGCTGTCCGCGGGCAGCCTGGCCTACAGGGCCCTCGCTGCCGAGATGATCGAACGCAACGCAGTGTTGGCCGCATGACCGACCCGCGCGAACCCCGCCGCGGCCTTGGCCGCGGTCTGTCCGCCCTGATGGCAGACATCGCCCCTCCCGCCCCGCAGGAGCCCGCGCGATCCGCCGACCTGTCCGTCCCGGTGGACCGGCTGCACCCCAACCCCGACCAGCCCCGGCGCACCTTTGCACCCGAGGCGCTTCAGGAACTGGCCGGGTCGATCCGCGAGCGCGGGATCATCCAGCCGCTCATCGTGCGGCCGCTGGCGACGCAGCCCGGCCATTACCAGATCGTCGCCGGCGAACGCCGCTGGCGCGCCGCGCAGATCGCGCAGGTGCACGACGTTCCCGTCCTGGTGCGCGATTATGACGATCCGACCGTCCTCGAAGTCGCGATCATCGAGAACATCCAGCGCGCCGACCTGAACCCGGTCGAGGAAGCCGCCGCCTATCGGCAGTTGATGGATCGCTTCGGTCATACCCAGGACAAGCTGGCCGAGGCGCTGGGGAAAAGCCGTAGCCACATCGCCAATACCTTGCGGCTCCTGTCCCTGCCCGAGGATGTGCTGTCGCTGGTCCGTGGTGGTGCCCTGTCTGCCGGGCATGCGCGGACCCTGGTCGGTCACCCCGATGCGTCGGCCCTGGCCCGGCGGATCATCGTGCAGGGCCTGTCGGTGCGCGACACCGAAAAGCTGGCCCGGACCGCAGCCGAGGGCGGGCGGCGTTCTGGGTCGGGTCCACGGGCCCGCGGAGGACTGGTCGAGAAGGACGCCGATACGCGCGCTCTGGAAGCCGATCTTGCCGCGACCCTTGGCCTCGGCGTGTCCATCGACCATGCACTCGAGGGCGAGGGCGGGCGTCTGGTCCTGACCTACCGCACGCTGGATCAGCTCGACGACCTGTGCCGCCTTCTCAGCGGGACGGGGTAAGCAGCGCCCGCAGGATCGCGTTAAGCACCGGCCGCCCCGTTGCGGTCACGCGCAGTCGGTCGTCGGACAGGGTCATCATCCCGTCGTCGCGCAGTGATGCGAGCGGCAGCGGCCGGTCGCCGGACAGCCGGGTCCACCGCGCCATGTCGATCCCCTCGGTCAGGCGCAGGCCCATCATCAGAAACTCCTCGGCCCGCTCGTCTTCGGTCAGCGCGTCGCGGCCTGACTCGCCGGTGCCCCGTCGTTCGACCGCGTCCAGCCACGCGGCGGGCGCCCGGAACGCCGCGGTTGCAAGCCGCGTGCCCTGCAGGGTCAGCCTGCCATGGGCGCCGGGGCCGATGCCCAGCCAGTCCCCCGACTGCCAGTAGATCCGGTTATGGATCGACTCGGCCCCGGCTCGCGCATGGTTCGACGTCTCGTAGGGCGGCAGACCCGCCGTCGCCGTCAATTCCTGCGTCATGTCCCACAGGTCGGCCGCACGGTCCTCGTCCGGAAGACCGCGCAACCCGCCGCGGGCCAGCCGGTCGGCAAAGGCCGTCCCCGGTTCGACCGTCAACTGGTAAAGCGACAGGTGATCCGGCTGAAGCGCCAGCGCGTCGCGCAGTTCCGCGCGCCAGTCGTCCGGTGTCTGGTCCTGCCGCGCATAGATCAGGTCGAAGCTTACCCGGTCAAATGTTGCCCGCGCTACCTCCAGCGCCGCCAGCCCCTCGGCCGCCGAGTGGATCCGCCCCAGCCGCCGCAGGTCAGGATCGTTCAGCGCCTGCAACCCCAGGCTCACGCGGGTCACGCCAGCCTCGCGGAACGCCCGGAAGCGGCCAGCTTCGACACTGCCGGGGTTCGCTTCCAGCGTGATCTCCAGATCATTCGCCACGGGCCAGCGCGCCCGGATCGCGGCGATCACCTCGGCGACCGTGGCAGGGTCCATCAGGCTGGGCGTGCCCCCGCCAAAGAACACGGACCGCAGCAGGCGTGGTCCGGTCTCCTGGAAATATCGTTCTACCTCAACAAGATAAGACGAAATCCAGCGCGCATGATCGATCGTCGCGGCGACGTGGCTGTTGAAGTCGCAATAGGGGCACTTGGCCGCGCAATAGGGCCAGTGGACATAGATGCCGAACCCTGCCGCCTGCCAGTCCTCGGTCGTTGCGGTGTCGTCAGGCGCGGGCAAGGGCATCCACCAGCCCCGCGAACGCCCGTGCCCGGTGGCTCATGCGGTTCTTCGCCCAGCGGTCCATCTCGCCAAAGGTCTGGTCGTGCCCGTCCAGGACAAAGATAGGGTCATAGCCGTGCCCCTGATCGCCGCGTCCAGGCCAGACGATGCGTCCCGCGACATGGCCGGGGAACACCGTATCGGTCCCATCCGGCAGGGCCAGCACCAGCGTGCAGCAGAACCGCGCCAACCACGGCTCCGGGGTGCCCCGCGCCAGCAACTCGCGCCAGACCCGCGCCATTGCCATGCCGAAATCGCGACCCGTGCCGGTTTCTGCCCAGTCGGCGGTATAGACCCCCGGCGCACCGTCCAGCCCCGCAACCTCCAGCCCGGAATCGTCGGCCAGCGCGGGCAGGCCGGTGGCCGCCGCCGCCGCGTGGGCCTTGATGCGCGCGTTCTCGACAAAGGTCGTGCCCGTCTCGGCCGGCTCCGGAAGCCCGGCCTCGGCCGCCCCGGTGACCGTAATGCCCAGGTCGCCCAGCAGATCGGCGATCTCCTCGAGCTTGCCGCGGTTGTGCGTGGCCACCAGCAGCCGGTCCCCCAGCCGCGCCCGCAGGCCCGCGCCGGGCGCCCCGGTCATTCCACCGCCGCCTTCTGCGCAGCGACCAGCGCCGCCACGCCCTGTTCGGCCAGCGCCATCAGGTCATCCATCTGCGCCCGGCTGAAGGTCGCGCCTTCCGCTGACATCTGCACCTCGATCAGACGGCCCGATCCCGACAGGACAAAGTTCCCGTCCACCGCGGCCTCCGAATCCTCGGGGTAGTCCAGGTCCAGCACCGACTGCCCGGCGTAGATGCCGCAGCTGACCGCCGCCACATGGTCCGTCAGCGGGTCGCCCAGCACCGCGCCCGCCTTGCGCAGCTTGTCCACCGCCTGCCGCAGGGCAACCCAGCCGCCCGTGATCGACGCGCAGCGGGTTCCGCCGTCGGCTTCCAGCACGTCGCAGTCGATGACGATCTGCCGCTCACCCAGCGCGACCTTGTCCACACCGGCCCGCAGGGCCCGGCCGATCAGGCGCTGGATTTCTTGCGTCCGCCCCGACTGTCCCTTCTTCGCCTCGCGCGGGACACGGCTGTTCGTGGATCGCGGCAGCATCCCGTATTCCGCCGTGACCCAGCCCTTGCCGGTGCCCTTCAGGAACGGCGGCGGGCGGTCCTCGATCGTCGCGGTGCACAGCACGCGCGTATTGCCCACGGCGATCAGGCACGACCCCTCGGCGTGGCGCGACACGCCCGCCTCGATCGTCACCTGGCGCAATTCGTCCAGTTTCCGTCCCGAAGGTCGCATGGTCCACTCCCCTGATCTGCGGCCTCTTATCCGTCTCTCCCCCGCAGGCGCAACCCGTGGGGCCGGTCACCGTGTGCCGTTGACGGGCCGGTGCCGTCCCTCCTATGTCTGTCGACCGCGTTGCCCCGGGCTGTCATGACTGACCGATCCTCGATCCTGTCCCAGATGAACGACCGCACGCGCGAGGTCTTCCGCCGTGTGGTCGAGGGGTATCTGGATTCGGGCGATCCGGTCGGGTCGCGGACCCTGACGCGCACCATGACCGAACGGGTCAGCGCGGCGACCATCCGCAACGTGATGCAGGATCTGGAGTATCTGGGGCTGCTGGACAGTCCCCACATCTCGGCCGGGCGGATTCCCACGCAACTGGGCCTGCGGATGTTCGTGGATGGCCTGCTCGAGGTGTCCGAACTGGGGTCCGACGACCGCGAGAAGATCGACGCCACGCTGGGGTCGAACCGGCGCGACGTGTCGACGATGCTCGATACCGTGGGCGCGACGCTGTCCGGGCTGACGCACGGGGCAAGTCTGGTGCTGGCGCCCAAGCACGAAGCGCCGATCCGGCATATCGAGTTCGTGTCGCTGGCCCCCGACCGGGCGCTGGTGGTGCTGGTGTTCGCCGACGGGCAGGTGGAGAACCGCGTGTTCGTGCCGCCGCCCGGGCAAACTCCGTCGTCGATGCGCGAGGCCGCGAATTTCCTGAATGCGCTGGCCGAAGGGCGCACGCTGTCCGACCTGCGCGCCGTGATGACGCGCGAGATCGTGGCGCGGCGGCAGGAACTGGATGCGCTGGCGCGCGACCTGGTGGAAAGCGGGCTGGCGACCTGGCAGGACGAAGGTCAGCCCTACGAACGCCTGATCGTGCGCGGCACCGCCAACCTGATCGGCCCGGGCGGCGACCCGACCGACATCGAACGCATCCGCCAGCTGTTCGACGATCTGGAACGCAAGCGCGACATCGCCGAGTTCCTGGAACTGGCCGAGGACGGCGAAGGGGTGCGCATCTTCATCGGGTCGGAAAACAAGCTCTTTTCGCTTTCCGGTTCCTCTCTGGTGATCAGCCCCTATATGAACGCTGACCGCAAGGTCATCGGCGCGGTCGGCGTGATCGGTCCGACTCGCCTGAACTACGGGCGCATCGTGCCCATCGTGGATTACACCGCCCAGCTTGTGGGTCGGCTCCTGTCGGAAAACGGTTGAGGTGAACGGGATGGCTGAAGCGAAGAAGCAGGACATGGCCGACGGCTTCGAGGAAGACGGGGCCGAGTTCGACATCGGCGCGGGGCCCGATTCGTCCGACGAGGTCGAGCAGCTTCGGGCCGAACGGGACGATCTGCGCGACCGCTTCCTGCGGGCGCTCGCCGATGCCGAGAATGCGCGCAAGCGGTCGGACCGCGACCGCAAGGAAGCCGAGCAGTACGGCGGGTCGCGGCTGGCACGCGACATGCTGCCGGTGTTCGACAACCTCAAGCGCGCGGTCGAGGCGATGGACGAAACTGCCCGCGCCCAGAACGCCGCCCTGTTCGAAGGGATCGAGCTCACCATGCGCGAGCTGGTCAAGGTGTTCACCAAGCACGGAATGACCGTGATCGACCCCGCCGTGGGCGACCGGTTCGACCCGCAGCAGCATCAAGCGATGTTCGAGGCCCCCGTGCCCGGTACCAAGGCGGGCGAGATCATCCAGGTGGCCGCGCAGGGGTTCATGCTGCACGACCGGCTGTTGCGGCCCGCGCAGGTGGGCGTCAGCTCCAACACTCAGGGCTGAACAAGACCCTTCAGCGCATAGATCAGGTCCAGCGCCTGTCGCGGGGTCAG
>DBBA01000167.1:0-8824 GCA_002291955.1 Rhodobacteraceae bacterium UBA996
GGCAGGCGCAGGCGGCGGGCGGACCTTGCCCAGCGCCACCACGCCAGCGCGGCCACGAAGGCCAATGCCTCGGCCGCAAAGGTGCCGATGCCCGCACCGGTCACGCCCAGCCCCGCCCCGTGCACCAGCGCCCAGGTCAGGGGCACGTTCAGCACCACCGACAGCCCGGCAAAGGCGAAGGCCAGCCATGCGCGTTCCACCGCCTCGAGCGCGGTCTTGAAGACCGTCAGAAGGGCGTAGGGCAGCATCGTCGCCGCGATCCAGAACCAGTAGCCGGGCAGCACCGCCAGAACCTCGGCGGGCTGGCCCAGCACGGGCAGAAGCGGCCAGACCGCCGCCATCGCGCCCGCCCCGAGGATCCCGGCGATCAGGCCCAGCACCAGTCCGTTGACGATCAGGAACGGGATCTCGCGCCCCCGCCGCCCGCCATGGGCCGCGCCCACGCGCGCGCCAAGGATCGAGATCAGCCCGTAGACCGCCGCATAGACGACCACCGCCGCCGCACTCGCCAGCCCCACGGCGGCCAGCGCCACGGGGCCCAGGGGCGCCACGATCACCGTGTCGGTGATGCCCAGTAGCGTGACCGACGCCAGCCCCGCCACCATCGGCAGGGCCAGACGCGCCACGCCGCCCACCTCGGCCAGGATACTGGCCATGCCCGTCGCGGACGCCATCTTGCATTCCCTCCGCAATCACATACGTTCCGTATGCGGCTCTATCGGGCATACGGCCCGTATGTCAATAGCCCGCATACGACGGGTATGTGAATTTCCCGCGAAAGGAGAGCGCATGGGCGATCCCGCACGCCGCACCCGCGCCGAAGCGGCCGAGGTCACCGCCGCCCGGCTGATCGAGGTTGCGCGCAAGTCCTTCACCGAGAACGGCTTTGTCGCCACCTCGCTCGATACGCTGGCCGCGCAGGCCGGGCTGACCCGGGGCGCACTGCACCACCATTTCGGCAACAAGACCGGCCTGTTCGAGGCCGTCCTGCGCGCCATCGACACGGAAATCGAAGCCACGCTGGAACAGGAACGCGCCGGCATCGCCGACCCGTGGGACGCGTTCCGCCGCTGCTTCATCCGATACCTCGACCTTGCGCTCGACCCCTCGCGCCGCCGCATCCTGTTCGAGGAGGCGCATGCGGTGCTGGGCGCGCGGGCCGACGAGATCCTGATGGACGACTGGGTGGCCGAGGGCGTCGCCGACCTCAAGCGCCTGATGGCCGAAGGCCGCATCGCCCCCGTGGACCCGGAAGCGCTGGCCCATATCCTGAACGGCGCGGTGATGAACCTGGCCTACTGGGCCGCACAGGCGACCGCGGGCGAGGACCGCCTGACCCCCGCCCGCGCCACGCTCGACCGGCTGATGGCGGGGCTCACACGCAGCTGACCCCGCCCAACCTTGACGGCGCCTTGACCCTGCACCGCGCCCGGCCCTATGCACGCGCGGACCACTCAAGGGGGCACTCATGGGCTTTCGCACCGGCATCGTCGGCCTGCCGAACGTGGGCAAGTCCACGCTCTTCAACGCGCTGACCCGCACCGCCGCCGCGCAGGCCGCGAATTTCCCCTTCTGCACCATCGAACCCAACGTGGGCGAGGTGGCCGTGCCCGACCCGCGGCTGACGAAACTCGCCGAGATCGCGAAGTCCAAGCAGGTCATCCCCGCGCGGATGACCTTCGTGGACATCGCGGGCCTGGTGAAGGGCGCGTCGCAGGGCGAGGGGTTGGGCAACCAGTTCCTCGCCAACATCCGCGAATGCGACGCCATCGCCCATGTGGTCCGCTGCTTCGAGGATGGCGACATCACCCATGTGGAAGGCCGCATCGACCCCCTCGCCGACATCGACACGATCGAGACGGAACTGATGCTCGCCGACCTCGACAGCGTGGACCGCCGCATCGCCAACGTCGCGCGCAAGGCCAAGGGCGGCGACAAGGACTCGGTCCAGCAACTGGCGCTGCTGGAAACCGCCAAGGCCGCGCTGGAAGCGGGCCGCCCCGCCCGCAGCGTGACCGTGGCGGAAGACGACGCCCGCGCATGGTCGCTCCTGCAACTGATCACCGCGAAACCCGTGCTCTATGTCTGCAACGTGGCCGAAGGGGACGCCGCCACCGGCAACGCGTTCTCCGACCGGGTCACTGAGCGCGCCGCAAGCGAAGGCGCCGGGGTCGTCGTCATCTCGGCCCGGATCGAGGAGGAGATCGCCCAGCTTGCCGCCGAGGAAGCCGCCGAGTTCCTGGAAACCATGGGGCTCGAGGAAGCCGGGCTCGACCGGCTGATCCGGGCAGGCTACGCGCTTCTGGGTCTTCAGACCTATTTCACCGCCGGTCCCAAGGAGGCCCGCGCCTGGACGATCCCCAAGGGCGCACTGGCCCCGCAGGCGGCAGGCGTCATCCACGGTGACTTCGAACGCGGCTTCATCCGCGCCGAGACCATCGCCTATGCCGACTATGTGGCCGCGGGCGGCGAGACGCGGGCCAAGGAAACCGGCAAGATGCGGGTGGAAGGCAAGACCTACACCGTGCAGGACGGCGACGTGATGCACTTCCTGTTCAACGCCTGACCCTGCGGGGGCAACCCCGCCGGACCGCATGGCGATCATGGCGCGGACCGGGGAGGTCAGCGGTGCGCCTGCGGCGCAAGCCTCCTGTCTCGCCTGCGGGGCTTGCGCCCCTCGGCTCGGGGTCTGGATATTTGCGACAGGATGAAGGCGCAGGACGGGTCGGGGCCGCGCGTCTGGGCCGTGTGGCGGGGGGGGCTTGGTGGGCAGATTGCCCACCCGACGCTCCGCCTGCTCAGGATAGGCCTGCTCAGGGCAGCACGGGCGCATCCGCGGCGCGGCAGACCAGCACCTTGTCGATCCGGCGGCCGTCCAGGTCCATGACCTCGATCCGCCAGCCGTCGAGCACGATGTGCTCGCCCACGGCTGGCAAGCGCCCCATGCGGTCGATCACCAGCCCCGCGACCGTCTCGAACCCGCGGTCGTCGTCGAGGCTGAGCCCGATGCGGTCGGCGAACTCGTCGGCGGGCATCCAGCCTGCGACCAGCAAACTGCCGTCGTCGCGCACCACCACCTTGTCCTCGTCCTCGCCGCCGTCGGTGAACTCGCCGGTGATCGCGGCCAGCACGTCCATCGGGGTGATGATCCCCTCGAAATGGCCGTATTCGTCGTAGACGAGGACCATGTGCGCGGGTGCCCCGCGCAGCCGGTCCAGCACATCGAGCGCGGGCATGCCGTCGCGCACCACCGGCGCCTCGAGGATCAGCGACCGCAGGTCGGGCGCAGGCTGGCCCCGGCCGCGGTCGAGGAAATCGCGTGACGCGACCACCCCGATGATGGTGTCGGCATCGCCGTCCCGCACCGGCAGGCGCGAGCGGCCGGTCTCGCGGAAGCGGCGGATCACTGTGGCCAGCGTGTCGTCGGCCTCGACCACATCGACCTCGTGGCGGGGCACCATGAGCCCCCGCGCGGTGCGGTCGGCGATGCGCATGACGCCCGCGATCATCTCGGTCTCGGCTTCCTCCATCACGCCGGCGGTCTGGGCTTCCGACAGCACCTGGCGCACCTCCTCGTCGGTGACGCTGCGTTCGGGTTCGCCCGACTGGCCCAGGGCGGCGAGGATGGCCTTGCCCGACCGGTCCAGCACCCAGACGATGGGGGCGGCGACGATGGCGATGGCGTTCAGGAGCGGCGCGATGCGGACGGCGGCGGCTTCAGGGGCGCGAAGCGCGATCTGCTTCGGCACCAGTTCGCCCAGCACCAGCGACAGGTAGGTGATGGCGACCACCACCCCGCCGACGCCCAGGCCCTGCGCCAGCGACGGACCCAGCCCGGCGGCGTCCAGCGCATCGGCCAGCCGCACCCCCAGCGTGGCCCCCGAAAACGCCCCCGACAGCACGCCGACCAGCGTGATGCCGATCTGCACGCTGGAGAGGAACCGTCCGGGGTCGGCGGCGAGCCGCAGGGCGATGGCGGCGCCGAGGCTGCCCCGGTCGGCCATGACGCGCAGGCGGGCGGGCCGGGACGACACGATGGCGAGTTCGGACATGGCCAGCACGCCGTTGACCAGCGTCAGCGAGAGCACGATCAGGATTTCGAGGAGCATCGGGTCCGGTTGGCCAGCGGGCGGGCAGCGCCCCGCCCCGAGGACATAGCGCAGCCGGTCCGCCGCGACAACGTGTCAGCGGTCGAACGTGCCCTTGCCCGCGAGGATCAGGCCGCGCGCCCGCGCCACGCGGGCCGCCTGTCCGGCCGGGGTCCTTGCGCCGCCCACGTGCAGGGCGTGGCTGCGGCGGCGCCCGGGCGTCAGGCCGTGAAACGCCTCGGCAAGGTCGGGGTCGTCGTCCAGCGCGGCCAGCAGGGCGTCGGGCAGGGGGATGTCGTCCGCGTCGCGGGGCGCCGCGCGCCGCCCGGCTGCCGCGTGGTCCCTGGCCTGCGCGAGGAGCCTGAGGATCGCCGGGGCGAGGTCGGTCACCTGTGCCGCACCGGTCGCCCGCACCATGTCGGGTTGGCGGCTGTTCGGGCCCTGCCGTTCGAGCACGCCGTCGGGATCGTGCAGGAGCCCCGCCTCGAAGAACAAAAGCCGCGCGCCGTCGCGGGTGGCGCCGAGGATCGCCACGTTGCGCTCGGCGTGGGTGTAGCAGGGGTGGCCCCATTTCACGGTCTCGGCCAGCCCCGCGTCGCGGCACAGGTCCCGCAGCGCCGCGAGGGCCGGCCCCCAGAGGCGGGTGGCGCAGTCGGGCGTGTCGAAGCGGGCGCAGCGCCCGCAGCCCCTGGCGAAATAGTCCGCGACGTCGGTGATCATGGCGGTCTCCCTGTCCGGCCATCCTGCCACGTCACGCACCCCGGTGCCACCGGCCCCCCTTGGACCGGCGGCTGCCCTGTGCCACACCATGCCCGCCGCAGACTGCCGGAGGTGTCCATGTCGTCCCATGCCCAGATCCTGTGCGATGCCGGGCTGTCCGGCGCCGACCTGACCGGGGGCACCCTGTCGGTGCACTCGCCCATCGACGGGGTCGAGGTTGCCCGCGTGGCGCAGACGCCGGTGGCGGACCTGCCCGCCGTGATTGCCCGGGCGAACGACGCCTTCCGCGCCTGGCGCGCCGTGCCCGCGCCGCGTCGGGGCGAGCTCGTGCGCCTGTTGGGCGAGGAGTTGCGCGCGGCCAAGGCGCAACTCGGCGCGCTGGTGACGCTGGAAGCGGGCAAGATCACGTCCGAGGGTCTGGGCGAAGTGCAGGAGATGATCGACATCTGCGACTTCGCCGTCGGCCTGTCGCGGCAGCTGTACGGGCTGACGATCGCCTCGGAACGCCCCGGGCATGTGATGCGCGAGACATGGCATCCGATGGGGCCCTGCGCGGTGATCACGGCGTTCAACTTCCCCGTGGCGGTGTGGTCGTGGAACGCGGCCCTGGCGCTGGTCTGCGGCAACCCGGTGATCTGGAAGCCGTCCGACAAGACGCCGCTGACCGCCATCGCCACGATGAGGATCATGGACCGCGCGCTTGCCCGCTTCGGCGATGCGCCGGACGGCCTGTGCCAGCTGGTGATCGGCGGGGCGGATGTGGGGGCGGCGCTGGTGGCGTCCCCCGACGTGCCCATCGTGTCGGCCACCGGGTCCACCCGCATGGGCCGCGCCGTTGCCCCCGTGGTCGCCGCGCGGTTCGGGCGGCAGATCCTGGAGCTTGGCGGCAACAACGCCATGGTGGTGGCCCCAAGCGCCGACCTCGACATGGCGGTGCGGGCCATCGTGTTCTCGGCGGTCGGCACCTGCGGGCAACGCTGCACGTCGCTGCGGCGGCTGATCGTGCACCGCAGCGTCAAGGACGACCTGCTGGCGCGGCTCACCCGAGCCTATGCGACCCTGCCGGTGGGCGACCCGCGCGAGGCCGGGACGCTGGTCGGTCCGCTGATCGACGCGGGCGCCCGTGACGCGATGATGGCGGCGCTGGCCGCCGCCCGTGCCGATGGCGGGACGGTGCATGGCGGCGCGGTGGTGGAGCGTGCGGGGGCCTATGTGACGCCCGCCATCGTGGACATGCCCGCCCAGACCGATGTGGTGCGGGCCGAGACCTTTGCGCCGATCCTGTACGTCCTGACCTACGACACGCTCGATCACGCCATCACGCTCCAGAACGACGTCCCCCAGGGGCTGTCGTCCTGCATCTTCACCCTCAACCTGCGCGAGGCCGAGGCGTTCCTGGCTGCGGGCGGGTCGGACTGCGGCATCGCCAACGTCAACATCGGCCCGTCCGGCGCCGAAATCGGCGGCGCCTTCGGCGGCGAGAAGGAGACGGGCGGCGGCCGCGAATCCGGCTCGGACGCCTGGCGCGGCTACATGCGCCGCCAGACCGCCACGGTGAATTGGTCCGACGCGCTGCCGCTGGCCCAAGGGGTGAGGTTCGACATCTGATGCCTGACGTGACGACCAACACCACCACCGGCGCCCGCCTGCTGGTCGATTGCCTGATCAACCTTGGCGCGCGGAAATGCTTCGGCGTGCCGGGGGAAAGCTTCCTCGACGTGCTCGACGCGCTGCACGACACGGCCGGGCGGCTCGACTTCGTCCTCTGCCGCCAGGAAGGCGGCGCGGCCTTTGCCGCCGCGGCCTGGGGCAAGCTGACCGGCCAACCCGGCATCGCCTTCGTCACCCGGGGCCCGGGGGCCACCAACGCCGCCATCGGCATCCATACCGCGATGCAGGATTCGACCCCGATGATCGTCTTCGTCGGCCAGATCGAGACCGGCATGCGCGACCGCGAGGCGTTCCAGGAACTGGACTACCGCGCCGTCTTCGGCCCCATCGCCAAGTGGGCGACGGAAATCGACCAGGCCGACCGCGTCCCTGAGCTTGTCTCCCGCGCCTGGGTCACGGCCACCACCGGCCGCCCCGGCCCCGTCGTGGTCGCCCTGCCCGAAGACATGCTCGCCGCCGCCACCCATGCTGCCGCGGTCACCGGCGCCCCCCGCATCGCCGCCCCGCAACCCGACCCGGCAGCACTGGCGGACGCCCGCGCGCTTCTGGCCACCGCGAAACGCCCCCTTGCCATCCTGGGCGGCGGCGGCTGGACGAAACCGGGCGGCGCCGCGCTGCAAGCCTTCTGCGGTGCCTCCGACATCCCGCTCATCGTCGCCTTCCGCACGCATGACCGGGTGGACACCACGCACCCCACCTATTGCGGCGACGCAAGCTTCGGCATGCCCCCCCACGTCCGCCGCCTGCTGGCCGAGGCCGATGTGGTGCTGGCGATGGGCGTGCGGTTCGGCGAGACGCTGACCGACGGCTACACCCTGTTCGACCTGCCCGAACCCCGGCAGAAGGTCATCCACGTCCACGTCAGCGACCGCGAACTGGGCAAGATCATCGCCCCCGTCGTGGGGCTGCACGCCGACCCGAACGCAACCTCCGCCGCCCTGCACGCGGGCGGGCCGGTCCGGGGCGACTGGGCCGACTGGCGCGCCGCGGGCCGCGCGGCCTATGAAGCCGCCGCCGACGCGCCACGCCAGCCCGGCACGCTCGACATGGGCGATGTCATGCGCCACCTCGCCACCCGCCTGCCGCCGGATGCGATCCTGACCGGGGGCGCGGGCAACTACACGATCTGGCCCGGCCGCTTCTTCCCCTTCGGTCCCGGCCACCGCTACCTTGCCCCGCAGGCCGGTGCGATGGGCTATTCCCTGCCTGCCGGGATCGCCGCGAAACTCGTCCATCCCGACCGCACGGTGGTCACCTTTGCCGGTGACGGCGAAATCCAGATGACGCTGGCCGAGCTTGGAACGGCGGTGCAGGCGGGGGCCGTCCCGGTGGTTCTGGTGGTCAACAACGGCACCTATGCGACCATACGGATGCATCAGGAACGCCGCTTCCCGGGCCGGGTATCGGGCACGGATTTGCACAATCCCGACTTTGCCGCCGTCGCCCGCGCCTGGGGCCTGCCGGCCGAGCGGATCACGCAGACCGCCGATTTTGCCCCCGCGCTGGACCGGATCCTTGCCGCGGGCGGCGGGCTTCTGGACCTGGTGGTGGACGGCAGCGCCCTGAACCCCCGCGAAACGGTCGCCTCGATCCGGGCCAAGGCGCGCGGCTGATGCAGTCCGCAGACGTGGTGATCGTGGGCGGTGCCGCCGTGGGCGCGGCCACCGCGCACTACCTGACCGCCGACCCCACGTTCCGGGGCCGCGTGGTGATCGTGGAACGCGACACCACCTACGCGACCAGCGCCACCGCCCTGTCGGCGGCGTCGATCCGGCACCAGTTCTCCACCCCCCTGAACGTCGCCCTCAGCCAGTTCGGCACACAGGTCCTGCGGCGGTTCGAGGCCGACTTCGGCATCGACCCCGGCTTCCACCAGGGCGGCTACCTGTTCCTCGCCGCGACGCCCGCGCAGGTGGACACGCTGCACGCCAACCACGCCGTGCAGGTGGCGCAGGGGGCGGATGTCGTGCTGTGGTCGCCCGACGACCTGTCGTCCGCCTTCCCGCATCTGGCCACCCACGACATCCTCGCCGCCAGTTACGGTCGCTCGGGCGAGGGGTGGTATGACCCCGTGGCGCTCATGACCGGCTTCCGCAAGTCGGCGCAGTCCCGCGGCGCACAGGTGATCCGCGGCGAGGTCACGCGCCTGACCCGGTCGGGCGACCGCATCACCCATGTCCACCTTGCCGACGGCACCACCATCGCCTGCGGCTGGGTGGTGAACGCCGCGGGGTGCCGCGGCCCGCGCCTTGCCGCCCTGGCAGGCGCGGATATCCCCGTAGCCCCCCGCAAGCGCACCGTCTTCGTGTTCGACTGCCGCGAGTCGCCCGAAGGCACCGCGCGCG
>DBBA01000167.1:9234-9835 GCA_002291955.1 Rhodobacteraceae bacterium UBA996
GGCTCCGCCCCCGACCCCGACCCCGACGCCGACCCCGACGATCTGGACCCCGACCACAGCCAGTGGGAAGACACCGTCTGGCCCGCCCTCGCCACCCGGGTGCCCGCGTTCGAGGCGGTCAAGGTCATCCGCGCCTGGGCCGGGCAGTACGACATGAACACGATGGACGCGAACGCGATCCTGGGGCCCCATGGCGACGTCGCGAACCTGATCCTCGCCAACGGCTTCTCCGGCCACGGTCTGCAACAGTCCCCCGCCGTGGCCCGGGGCCTGGCCGAATGGATCGTGCACGGCTGCTGGGTGTCGCTGGACCTGTCGCCCCTGGGCTTCGCCCGGGTGCGGGCAGGCCAGCCCTACCTCGAACGCGCGGTGATCTAGGGTCCCTTGTTGCAGGCGGCTGCCTGAAAGACCTGTCCGTCGCCGTCGAAATACAGGGTTTCGGTCGCCTCGACGCCGCGGTGGTTGACGTAGTGGATCACCAGCATCTGGTGCCCCTCGAACACGCCCGGCACCTCGAACCGCAGGTCGGGCTGGCGACCCAGCGCGGCGGCCCAGTTGGCGCGCAGGGCGGCCTTTCCGGCGATCTCGCCCTGTCCGACCA
>DBBA01000165.1 GCA_002291955.1 Rhodobacteraceae bacterium UBA996
GCGGCCCAGCTGTCCACCCTGCACGCCTTCGCCGCGTCCCACGGGCGGCCCGTGCCGGTGGCCGCGCCATGACCCACCCGCTCGCCACCCTCGCTGCCGCCCACCGACAGGGCCGCGCGCGGGGCATCACCTCGGTCTGCTCGGCCCACCCGGTCGTCCTCGACGCCGCGCTCCGCCACGGCGCGGCCACCGGCAGCCCCGTCCTGATCGAGGCGACCTGCAACCAGGTCAACCAGGACGGCGGCTACACCGGCCAGACCCCCGCCGCCTTCCGTGACATGGTCCTGGACCTCGCCGCCCGCGCGGGGCTGCCGCCCGACCGGCTGATCCTCGGCGGCGACCACCTCGGGCCGAACCCGTGGAAGCACCTGCCCGCCGCCGACGCCATGGCGCGCGCCGAGACCATGGTCGCGGCCTATGCCGCCGCGGGCTTCACGAAGCTGCACCTCGACACGTCCATGGGCTGCGCGGGCGAACCCGCGGCCCTCCCCGACGACGTGACCGCCACCCGCGCCGCGCGCCTCGCCGCGGTGGCCGAGGCGCATGCCCCCGGTCCCACCCGCCCCGTCTATGTGATCGGGACCGAGGTGCCGGTGCCCGGCGGGGCCGCCAGTGGGGCCACCAACGACCACGGTCCCCTCCAGGTGACCGCGCCGCAGGCTGTCGCCACCACCCACGCCATCCACCGGGATGCCTTCGCGCGCGCAGGCCAGCAGGCGGCCTTCGACCGGGTGATCGCCCTCGTGGTCCAGCCGGGGGTGGAGTTCGGCCACGACGCGGTCATCCCCTTCGCCCCCGACGCAGCCCGCGCCCTGTCGGCGACCCTCGACACCCTGCCCGGCCTGGTGTTCGAGGCGCATTCGACCGACTACCAGACACCCGCGGCGCTCGCGGCCCTCGTCGGCATGGGGTTCGCGATCCTCAAGGTCGGCCCCTGGCTGACCTTCGCACTCCGGCAGGCGCTGTATGGTCTCGACGCGGTGGCCGACGTGCTCGACGGCCACGCGCCCCGGGCCCGCCTGATGCAGGCGATGGAGGACGCGATGCAGGCCGCGCCCGCGACCTGGGACCGCTACACCCACGGCGACCCGGCCGCGCGCTTCGTCCAGCGCCACTTCGGCTACTCCGACCGCATCCGCTATTCCTGGCCCGACCCGGGCGCGCAGGCCGCAGTGCAGGCGCTGCACGACCGCCTGTCCGCGCGCCTGGCAGGCCGCGCGATCCCCGAAACGCTCCTGCAGCAGTACCTGCCCGCCCTGCCCCCCGGCACCACCCCGGACATGGACAATGTCCTGCGCGGCGCCGTCACGGCGGTGCTGAACACCTACCACCGCGCGACGCATCCCTGACCGCGCGCCACCGGCGCTGCCCCGCGCAAGGGTTCCGGTCCTCTCCTTCAAGGTCGTCCCGCTTCGATGCACCGCAAGTCGCCCGTGCGCCAATCGATACTCCCCTCCCCCCGCATGGGGGAGGGATGGAGCGGGGGGGGGGCACCGGACGGACCAGAGGCACCACCGCCCGCCCCAGACCGCCGGCCTTCCCGACCAGCAGGGCTCCCGCACTCCAGCCTTCCAGCTTCGACATGCCCCAAATATCCCGGGGGGGTGAGGGCCGCCCGGACAGGTGTCCAGTGGACACCTGTCAGGCCCGAACGCCCGTGGACCATGTCCACGGGCCGGCCCATCGGGCCGGCCGGGGGGCAGCGCCCCCCGCCACCGTCCGGCCCCGGCGCAACGCACGGCTCCCGCAGGCGCCGGTCATACCTGTTGACAAAAGCTGAACGTGCACACGGCTTCCCATGCGATTCCAGGCACTTGACCGTTTGTGCACATGTGCACAGGACCGCCCCTCAGCCCTCGAACAGGCTCCCCTGGCCTGCCTTCGGCTCGACCTTGCCCTCGGGCGCGGCCAACCCCAGATGCCCCCAGGCGCGGCCTGTCAGCATCCGCCCCCGGGGGGTGCGGGCCAGGAAGCCCTGCTGCAACAGGAACGGCTCGATCACGTCCTCGATCGAATCCCGCGCCTCGGACAGGGCGGCCGACAGGGTCTCGACCCCCACCGGCCCGCCGCCATAGTTCTCGGCGATGGCCGCCAGATAGCGCCGGTCCGCCGCATCAAGCCCCAGCGCATCGACCCCCAGCCGCGTCAGCGCCCGGTCGGCCAGCCCCCGCGTGATCCGGCCGTCTCCCTCGACCAGGGCAAAGTCGATGACCCGCCGCAGAAGCCGCCCCGCGATCCGGGGCGTGCCCCGCGCCCGCGCGGCGATCTCCTGGATGCCGTCCTCCTCGGCCGGAACGCCCAGCTTCGCCGCGCCCCGCGCCACGATCCGGGCCAGTTCGGGGACCGTGTAGAACTCCAGCCGCGTGGGGATGCCGAAGCGGTCCCGCAGGGGCGTCGTCAGCAGCCCCATCCGCGTGGTCGCCCCCACCAGCGTGAAGGGCGGCAGGTCGATCCTGACCGTCCGCGCCGCCGGCCCCTCGCCGATCACCAGGTCCAGCGCGAAATCCTCGAGCGCCGGGTACAGCACCTCCTCGACCTGCGGGGCCAGGCGGTGGATCTCGTCGATGAACAGCACGTCGCGCGGTTCCAGGTTCGTCAGGATTGCGGCCAGATCCCCCGCGCGGGCCAGCACCGGGCCCGAGGTCATCCGGAACCCCACCCCCAGTTCCCGCGCCACGATCTGCGCCAGCGTCGTCTTGCCCAGCCCGGGGGGCCCGTGGAACAGCGTGTGGTCCATCGCCCGGCCCCGCCGCCGCGCGCTTTCGACGAAGACCCGCAGGTTCGCCCGCGCCTCGGCCTGCCCGACGAAGTCATCCAGCGTCTCGGGCCGCAGCGCCCGGTCCTCGGACTGGGGCTCGCCCGGGATCGGGTCGGGGCGCAGCAGGGGATCGGGCGGGATCATGCGCGGTTCAGCCCGAAGCGGACCGTGTCCAGCCGCCGCTTCCACGCCTGCTCGACCGCGATCACCTCGGCGGGCGGGGCGGCTGGTCCGACCAGATCAAGAACCGAGAACCGGAAGCCCACGGGATCGCGATGCTGCAACTCGGCGGTCACACCCCGATCACCCGCCACATGCGCGCGCCAGCGGCCGAGCAGGTTCTCCTCGCCGTAGGCGGAGCCCACGTAGCGGGCGCCGTCAATCTCATCCACGATCAGGTAGACGCCGCGCCACTGCCCCAGCCGTTCGGCCCAGCGCTGCGGCAGGGCCCGCAGGAACGCCGCCGGAATGACCATGTCGCGCCAGTCTGGCGGGGGCGGATCAAAGGCGGGTTCTTCCAGCACGGCGCGGACAAGGGCTTCGGTCTGCGCGGCAACCCGGGCATAGGCACGTCCCTTCGGGTTCTCGATCACCACTTGGCCGCGCAGGTCCGCAAGACGGCCGTCGGGCACGAAAGAGAACCGCACTTGCTCGCCGCGCGCTGCCCGACTGCTTCCGGGCGACGTGTCCGCCGCTCCCCAGTCCCGCGCCAGTTCATCATAGGCGGGGTCGCTGTAAACGGCGGAAATCGGCAGCAGATCGGCGGATGCGATCCGATACAGCCCCTCGAACAGCATGCGGCCACCGGGCAAGGGCAGAAAGCTCGCCATCATGGGCCGGTTCCGCAGGGTTGCGGTCGCCTGATCGTTGTGGACGGCCTGGTACGCTTCGAAAAGGTCACGCCTGTTGG
>DBBA01000170.1:0-3765 GCA_002291955.1 Rhodobacteraceae bacterium UBA996
TCATCCTTGCCCAAATACCTCGGGGTGGGTCCGGGAGGGGCAGCGCCCCTCCCGCCCGCATCCAGGACGCACCACGATGACCACCCTTCCTGCGCCCCCCACCCGCAAGCTCGGCCTCGTGATCGACCTCGACACCTGCGTCGGCTGTCAGGCCTGCGTGACCGCCTGCAAGGGCTGGAACACCGAATCGCTCCCCTCGCCCCTGTCGGACACCGAGCCCTACGCCGCCGACCCGTCCGGCGCCTTCCTCAACCGCGTCCACAGCTTCGAGGTCACGCCCGCGGACGGCACAGGCATGGACGGCGCCCCCCCGCGCCTCGTCCATTTCCCGAAATCCTGCCTGCACTGCGGCAACGCACCTTGCGTCACCGTCTGCCCCACCGGGGCCAGCTACAAGCGGGCCGAGGACGGCATCGTGCTGGTCAACGAATCCGCCTGCATCGGCTGCGGCCTGTGCGCCTGGGCCTGCCCCTATGGCGCGCGGGAAATGGACCCGTCCGCGCAGGTGATGAAGAAATGCACCCTCTGCGTGGACCGCATCACCTCCGACACCTTGCCGGAACAGGACCGCATCCCCGCCTGCGTGCGCACCTGCCCCACCGGCGCGCGCCACTTCGGCGACCTTGCCGACCCGGAAAGCGCCGTGTCGCGGCTGGTGGCCGACCGGGGCGGCGTCGACCTGATGCCGGAACAGGGCACGGCCCCGGTCAACAAGTACCTGCCCCCTCGCCCCCGCGACGCCGCCCCGGATTGGAACGTGCTGTCCCCCTGGCTCGCACCGGTCGAGGACGCGCCGGGCGGGTTCCTCGGCTGGCTCGACCGCACGCTTGCCCGCCTGCCCGGCGGCACCAGCGGCACCTGATGCACCCCGCGCCGTCGCTTATTGCCTTCACGGTGCTCTCGGGCGCAGGCTTCGGGCTCATGGTGTTCCTCGGCCTCGGCCTGCCCGCCGCCACCGGCTGGACGGCCGCCCTCTGGCACGCGCTCGCCTTTGCCCTCGCGGGCGGCGGCCTTGTCGCCTCGACGCTGCACCTCGGCCACCCCGAGCGCGCGCTGCTGGCCTTCACCCAGTGGCGCAGTTCGTGGCTGTCGCGCGAGGCCTGCCTTGCCGTGGCGACGCTGGCGATCATGGCCCTGCACGGCCTGGCGGCGCTCCTTGGCCATCGCCCGCCGATCTTCGGCGCCCTCGGCGCGGGCCTCGCGCTCTCCACCGTCACCGCCACCGCGATGATCTACGCGCAGCTGCGATCGGTCCCGCGCTGGCACCACTGGACGGTGCCCGCCCTGTTCGTGGCGCTGTCGCTCTCCGGCGGCGCGCTCCTGTCCGGGCACGGTCCCGCCGCCGCAGCGCTCCTGATCCTCGCGGGCGCGCTCATGCTCGCCCACTGGCGCATCGGCGACGGCGCCTTCGCCCGCACCCGCTCCTCCCCCGGCACCGCCACCGGCCTCGGACCGCACGACACCGTCCGCCTGTTCGAGCGCCCCCACACGGGCGACAACTACCTGACGCGCGAGATGGTGTTCACCGTGGCCCGCCGCCGCGCGGGTGCGCTCCGCGCCGTGGCGCTGACGCTTGGCATCGCGGCACCTGCACTGCTGGCACTTTTGCCCTTCGGCGCCTGGACGCTTGTCCCCGCCGTGGCGCTGCACCTGACCGGCATCGCCGCGCAACGCTGGCTGTTCTTTGCCCAGGCCGAACACATGGTCGGCCTATACTACGGGCGCAGCTGACGGACGCCCCCCACGACCAGCGACAGCGCAAAGGCCACGACGGCCGCCACCACCACCGACGGCCCCGCAGGCGCATCGGTCGACAGCGACAAGGCCAGCCCCCCCAGCGCCGCCGCCACCGCGACGCCCGCCGCGGCCAGCGCCATGCCTTCCGGCGTGCGCGACAGCCCCCGCGCCGCGGCGGCCGGCACGATCAGCAGCGCGGTGATCAAGAGCGCCCCCACCACCTTCAGCGCCACCGCCACGACCAGCGCCAGCGCCAGCGTCAGGATCATGCGTTCCCGGTCGGGGTCGATCCCCTCGGCCGCGGCCAGATCCTCGGACAGGGTTGCCGTGACCAGCCGGTTCCAGCGCCAGGCCAGCAGCGCCAGAACGGCCAAGGCCCCGCCCCAGATCACCGCCAGATCGACGCCCGTCACCGCCAGGATATCGCCGAAAAGAAGCGCCGACAGGTCCACCCGCGCGCCCGGGATCAGCGCCACCGCGACCAGCCCCAGCGCCAGCGCCCCATGCGCCAGCACCCCCAGCGCGGTTTCCATCCCCCGGCCCCGCACGGTCAGCCGCGCGGCCAGTGCCGCGACGGCCAGCGCCACGATCCCTGCCCCCAGAACCACCGGCAGGTCGGATGCCACCGCCAGCGCCACGCCCAGAAGGGCGGCATGGGCCGTCGCATCGCCGAAATAGACAAGCCGCCGCCACAGGATCAGCGCGCCCAAGGGCCCCGCCGCAAGTGCCACGCCGACGCCCGCCAGCGCGGCCCGGATCAGGAATTCCGGCACGGATCAACCACCCGCCGCGCGCTGCCGCGGGGCATGGCCGTGCCCATCCCCGTGCCCGCGCCCGTGGTCATGCCCGTGGTCATGGCCGTGGTCATGGCCGTGATGGTCGTGCGCATGGTCATGCGCATCCCCGTCATGGGCATGGTCGTGCACATGGCGATACAGCGCCAGCGCCCCCCCGGTGCCCAGACCAAACAGCGCGCGATACTCGGGCGCGTTGCGCACCACCTCGGGCGTGCCGTGGCAGCAGACATGGCCATTCAGGCAGATCACCCGGTCAGAGGCCGCCATCACCACATGCAGGTCGTGGCTGACCATCAGCACCCCCGCGCCGGTGTCCGCGCGCACCTCCTCGACCAGGCGATAGAAGGCCGCGGTGCCCGGCTGGTCCAGCCCCTGCGCGGGTTCGTCCAGCACCAGAAGGTCCGGCCGCCCCGCCAGCGCGCGGGCAAGCAGCACCCGCTGCAACTGCCCGCCCGACAGGTCGGCGACCTGCCGCCCGCCCGCGCCGCCCATGCCGACGCGGGCCAACGCCGCACCCGCGTCCGGCGCAGGCCGAGGCAAGGCCATCAGCCGGTCCACCGTCAGCGGCATTGCCGGGTCCAGCGCCAGCCGCTGCGGCACATAGCCCAGCCGCAGCCCCGGCGCCCGGTCCACCCGGCCCGCATCGGGGCGCAGCGCGCCCACCAGCGCGCGCACCAGCGTCGTCTTGCCCGACCCGTTCGGCCCGACCAGCGTGACGATCTCGCCGCGCGCCACGTCCATGTCCACGCGGTCGAGCACCCGGCGCCCGCCGAACGCCGCCGACAGCCCGCGGGCGGCGATCAGGCTCATGCGGCGGCCTTGCACGTAGGGCACAGCCCCACAGCCTCGACCGTGCTGCGGGTGACGGCAAAGCCCGCGCCCTGCGCGGCCTCGTCCAGCGCCGCCCGCACCGCGCGGCCATCCCCCTCGGCCACCACGCCGCAGCCCTCGCAGATCAGGAACACCGGCGCGTGGTCCCGCCCCGGCGCCATGCAGGCGGCAAAGGCATTGAGCCGCTGCACCCGGTGCGCGAACCCGTGCTCCACCAGGAAATCCAGCGCGCGATAGGCGACGGGGGGCTGGTTCCCGAACCCCGCCGCCGCCAGCCGGTCCAGCACCGCATAGGCACCCAGCGCGCGGTGCTCTTCCAGCAATATCTCCAGCACCTTGCGCCGCACCGGGGTCAGCCGCAGACCCCGGTCCGCGGCCATCCGGTCGGCCTCGGCCAGCA
>DBBA01000170.1:4094-4245 GCA_002291955.1 Rhodobacteraceae bacterium UBA996
CGGCCTCGGCCAGCACATGGGCACTGCAACCGTGGTGGTCATGGGCGACAAAGGCCGCCTGCGGCGCAGCATCCGACATGGGCAACGGGTCCCTTCGGCCCTTGTGATGTTATAGCGTTTCCTACTATAGACCCGCGGTCGCGGCAATCCG
>DBBA01000042.1 GCA_002291955.1 Rhodobacteraceae bacterium UBA996
GGCAGCCGCCGATCCTGGGCGCAGCGCCGTCGTCCTGCCCGTTCGCGCCGCGATGCGCCCATGCCTTCGACCGCTGCCGGGCCGAGAACCCTGTCCGGCGCGACGTGGGCCAGGGGCACGACGTCGCCTGCTTCTGGAACCCCGAGCCCGGCATCCCGGTTGGCGCGGGGTCGTCCGCATGACCGGCGGCGCATCGGCCCCGCTGGTCGCGGTGCGCGGCCTGAAGATGCACTTCCCGATCTACGGCGGGCTCCTGCGCCGCCGGGTCGGCGCGGTCAAGGCCGTGGACGGCATCGACCTCGAGATCATGGCCGGGGAAACCCTGGGCCTTGTCGGCGAATCCGGCTGCGGCAAGTCCACCGTCGGGCGCGCAATCCTGCGGCTTTACGACATCACCGAAGGCTCGATCCGCATCGGCGGGACCGAGATCGGGGCACTGTCGCAAGCCGCGCTGCGCCCCCATCGCCCGCAGATGCAGATGGTGTTCCAGGACCCGCAGGCCAGCCTCAACCCGCGCATGACCGTCGCCGCCATCATCGGCGAGCCGCTGTCGGAACACACCACCCTGTCGGCAGGCGACCGCACCGCGCGCGTGCACGAGCTGATGGATGCGGTCGGGCTGAACCGCGCCTTCGCGGGCCGCTACCCGCACGAATTCAGTGGCGGGCAGCGGCAGCGCATCGGCATCGCGCGGGCGCTTGCGCTGAACCCGCGCTTCATCGTCTGCGACGAACCCATCGCCGCGCTTGACGTGTCGATCCAGGCGCAGGTGGTCAACCTCTTGGAAGAACTGCAGGACCGGCTGGGCCTGACGTATCTGTTCATCAGCCACGACCTGTCGATGGTGCGCCACATCGCCGACCGGGTGGCGGTCATGTACCTCGGCCGCATCGTCGAGATCGGTCCGCGCGACGCGCTGTACGACACGCCCGCGCATCCCTACACGCAGGCGCTGCTGTCGGCGGTGCCCGAACCCGATCCCGACCAGCGCGACGGGCGCATCGTCCTGACGGGCGACGTGCCGTCCCCGGCGAAGCCCCCCGCGGGCTGCGCCTTCGTGACCCGCTGCCGGCACGCCTTCGACCGCTGCCGGTCCGAGAAACCCGTCCTGCAGGCTGTCGCCGGGGGCCACATGGCCGCCTGCCACCTGCTGGACGGCACCAGTCCCACGACCGCGGGGGCAACCGCGGCATCCGGGGCACCATCGAGCATCCAACAAGGAGCGTGACATGAAACTGAGAACAACCCTGATGGGCGCCGCGGGCGTTCTGGCGATGGCGACCGCCGCCATGGCCGAGCGTGGCAGCGACGGCAACGTGAACATCCTGTACTGGCAGGCCGTGTCGATCATGAACCCGTACCTGTCGGGCGGGACCAAGGACATCGAGGCGGCAAGCCTTGTCATCGAACCCCTCGCGCGGTTCGACGCAGGCGGCGTGCTGGTGCCGTTCCTGGCCGAGGACATCCCCACCGTGCAGAACGGCGGCGTGTCGGAAGACCTGACGACCATCACCTGGAAGCTGAAGCCGGGCCTCGTGTGGTCGGACGGCACCGCCGTCACCTCGGCCGACGTCGTCTTCACCTGGCAGTACTGCACTGCCGAAGGCGGCGGCTGCGCGCAGGGGGCGAAGTTCACCGGCGTGACCAACGTCGAGGCCGTGGACGAGCTGACCGTCCGCGTCACCTTCGACGGCCCGACCCCCTACCCCTACGGCCCCTTCGTCGGCGGCCAGTCGCCGGTCATCCAGGCCGCGCAGTTCGCCGACTGCCTCGGCCCCCGGGCGCCCGAATGCACCCAGGCCAACACCTATCCCATCGGCACCGGCCCCTTCACGGTGACGAACTTCGTCCCCGATGACGTGGTGACGCTGGCCGCCAACCCGAACTACCGCGACCCGGCGAAACCCGCCTTCGCGACCGTCACCTTCAAGGGCGGCGGCGACGCGCTGGCCGCGGGCCGCGCCGTGCTGGAAACCGGCGAATTCGACTACGCCTGGAACCTGCAGCTCGCCCCCGACGTGATCGAGGGGATGGCCGCCGCGGGCAAGGGCACCGTCGTCGCCGCCTTCGGCACCAACGTCGAGCGGATCGAGATGAACCTGACCAACCCCTCGCCCGACCTGCCGGAAGGCGAGCGTGCGACGGTCAAGCATCCGCACCCGATCCTGACCGACGCCCGCGTCCGCGAGGCGCTGTCGATCGCCATCAACCGCGACATCATCGACGAGGTCGGCTACGGCCCCGCCGGTCAGCCGACCTGCAACCTGGTCCCGGCCCCGGCGCTTTATGCCTCCGACAACACCGCCTGCCTGACCCAGGACCTCGACCGCGCCAACGCGCTGCTCGATGAAGCGGGCTGGGTCCGCGGCGCCGACGGCATCCGCGAGAAGGACGGCATGCGCCTGAGCCTCCTGTACCAGACCTCGACCAACGCGGTCCGCCAGGACGTTCAGGCGTTGGTCAAGGCCGACTGGGAAGCGATCGGCGTCGAAACCGAACTGCGCAACGTCTCGGCAGGCGTGTTCTTCGGCGGCGATCCGGCCAGCCCCGACACGTTCCAGCGCTTCTACGCGGACGTGCAGATGTACACGAACAACTTCGAAGGGAACGACCCGCAGGCCTATCTGGCGGCCTATGCCTGCGACAAGATCCCCTCGCCCGAATCCGGCTGGCAGGGCGAAAACATCAACCGCATCTGCGACCCGGTGTACGAGGCAATGATCGCCGAGCTTGCCGCGGCCCGCGAACCCGAGGTGCGGGGCGAGATCGCCAAGCGCATGAACGACTGGCTGACCAAGGACAACAACATCATCGTCCCCCTGATCTACCGTGGCCGGGTGTCGGCGCATGCCAACACCCTGGGCGGGGTGCAGCTGAACTCGTTCGACAGCGAGCTGTGGAACATCGCCGACTGGTACCGGATCGACTGATCCACCCCTGAAACCGGGGCGCGCGCAGGGTCGCGCGCCCCACCCCGACGCCCCAGACCCGCCGTTACCGCAGCCCCGAGGCGCCGATGCTTACCTTCGTCTTTCGCCGTCTCCTGCTGTCGATCCCCACGCTCCTGGTGATCGGCCTCGTGGTGTTCCTGCTGCTCGACCTCGCCCCCGGCGACCCGCTGGCCAACCAGCCGCTGTCGATCCCGCCCGAGGTGCGCGAGCAGATGCGCGCGGCGCTGGGCCTCGACAAGCCGGTCTATGTCCAGTTCTTCCTGTGGCTCTACCAGTTCTTCGTGGTGGAACCGCTGGTGCTCATCGACCGGACGTTCGGCACGGCCTTTGCCGCCGACCAGGTGCGCATCCTGTCCTGGCAGTTCCGCAGCCCGGTGATGGACGTGATCTGGCAGCGCATGCCGCAGACGCTGTGGGTGGTCGGCATGGCCTATCTGGTGGGCGTGCTGATCGCCATTCCCATCGGCATCATCTCGGCCGTGCGGCAGTATTCCATCTTCGACCAGATCGGCACGCTGATCTCGATGATCGGCTTTTCGGTGCCCACGTTCTTCACCGGCGTGCTTCTGATCGTGATCTTCTCGGTCAACCTCGGCTGGCTGCCGTCCATCTACGACACCCAGCTTGTGGTGAACGACTGGGCCAGCTTCTGGCAGCAGGTCCGCCAGATGATCATGCCGGTCGCGGTGCTGGCCCTGTTCAACGCCAGCCAGATCAGCCGCTACATGCGCGCCTCGATGCTCGACAACCTGACGCAGGACTATGTCCGCACCGCGCGGGCCAAGGGCGTGCGCGAGAATGCGGTCGTGATGCGCCACGTCCTGCGCAACTCGCTGATCCCGGTCGTGACGGTGATCGCGTTGGGCGTGCCCACGATCTTCGGCGGCGCGATCATCACCGAGCAGGTGTTCAAGGTGAACGGGATCGGCCAGTTGCTGATTTCCGCCATCCAGAACAACGACATCCCGATGGTGCAGACGCTGACCTTCATCTTCGCGGTGCTGATCGTGCTGTTCAACCTGATCGCCGACGTCCTCTACGGCCTGCTCGACCCGAGGATCCGCTATGACTGACGCGACAGCGCCACGGGCCGTTGCAGCGGCCGCCCCCCCCGCGACCCGCGCCCGCGGACCCTGGCGCGATGTCTGGGACCAGTTCCGCACCCACAAGGGCGCGCTCATCGCGGGCCTGTTCCTGGTCGCCATCACGCTGTTCGCAGCCCTCGGGCCCTGGCTCTGGCAGATCGACCCCAACGCGCTGAACGTCCGCAACAAGGACGTCCGGCCCATCTACACCGCGTTGTGGGACGCGGGCGCCAAGGTGTCGTGGTCGCACCCCCTCGGCACCGACCAGCTCGGCCGGGACCTCCTGGCGAACCTCATCCAGGGCGGGCGCATCAGCCTGGCCGTGGGCTGGGCGGCGATGGCGCTGTCGGTGGTCCTTGGCACGCTGATCGGCGTGCTCGCGGGCTACTTCAAGCGCCTGGACGGCCCGCTCATGCGCTTCACCGACCTGATGCTGGCGCTGCCCCTGCTGCCGCTTCTCCTGGTGATGATGCTCCTGTTCCGCGACAGCCTGCGCGCGGCCTTCGGGCCGGAAACCGGCATCTTCATCCTGATCGTCGTGGTCATCGCGGTGACAAGCTGGATGCACATGGCCCGCATCGTGCGGGGCGACGTGCTGGCGCTCAAGGAACGCGAATTCGTGCTGGCCGCACGGTCCATCGGCACGCCGCCGCGCCGGATCATCACGCGCCACATCCTGCCCAACGTCCTGTCGCCGATCATGGTGTCGGCGACCCTGGGTCTGGCCTCTGCCATCATCACCGAAAGCGCGCTGTCCTTCCTCGGCCTCGGCTTCCCGTCGGACTTCCCGACCTGGGGCAAGCTGTTGTTCGACGCGGTGGACCGCATGGCCGACTTCCCAGAACGGGTGATCTGGCCGGGCCTGTGCATCTCGCTGACCGTGCTTGCCGTGAACTACATCGGCGACGGCCTGCGCGACGCGCTCGACCCGCGCATCCGCGGCCGGTGAGGAGCGCCCTGCCGCTGGTGGCGGCCGTCATGTCCGCCGCGACGGCCTGGGCGCAGCCGGCGCCGGACGAACCGCGCGCCTTTACCCTGCCCGCGCCGACCGACCTGCGCGATGCGCCGGACGGCAACCGCATCGCGACCCTGCCCGCGGGGACCGTGCTGCTGAACCTCGGTTGCGCCGCGACCGGCACACAAGGCTGGTGCCGCGTCCAGCCGGTCAGTACCGGCACGCCGGGTGTCGTGCGCGCGGCCGATCTGGTGCCCGCCATGGGCCGCGACGGGGTGGTGGCGCGCGGGCCCGACCCCACGCCCGCCCGCGCCCGGGACGGCGCGGCCGACCTGTTCGGCGTGCTGCCCTGCGTGACCGCGCCCTCGACCGATGCCCAGGGCTGCCTGTTCCGCACGGCGGTCGATCCCGGCGGCTGGGCCACGCTGGTCGTGGCCATGCCCGACGGCCGCAGCCGGTCCCTGTCCTTCGCGCTCGCGCGGCCCGTGGTCCCCGGCCCCGCGTCCGGCGGCACGTCCGGGGGGCCGGCGCCGGTGTTCTCAGCCGCGGTCCGCGACGGGCTTCTGGTGCTGCGGATCGGCCCCGACACGGTGGTCGTCCCCGCCGCGGCAATCGGCGGCTGAGGCGCGGCTACTCCACCGCCCGGCGGATACGCCGCAGCGTCAGCCAGACCCCGCCCACCACGATGGGCGCCAGGATCGCCGTGATGACCCCGCGCGGGATCTCCAGCGGGTCGGACAGCGGATAGACCAGATAGGCCACAAGGTTCATGGCATAGTAGCTGATCGCCACGACCGACAGCCCCTCGACCGTCTTCTGCAGGCGCAGCTGCATGTCGGCGCGGCGATCCATGCTTTCCAGAAGCTTCTGGTTCTGCGCGCTGCGTTCCACATCCACCCGGGTGCGCAGCAACTCGCCCGCCCGCTGCGCCGCCTCGGCCATCCCCTGCAGGCGGCCTTGCGTCGCCTTGACCGTCCGCATGGCCGGGTCGAACCGCCGCATCATGAACTCGCCGAACGTCTGGCGGCTGTCGAACCGCTCCTCACGCAGCACCTCGATGCGCTGGTTCACGATGGCCTCGTAGGCCGCCGTCGCGCCAAAGCGGAACGTGGACTGCGCGATCAGGTTCTCCAGTTCGGCCGAGATGTTCAGCAGCCCCTGCAACGTCTCGTCGGGCGTGTGCAGGTCGCCGCACATGTCCGACACGATGGCCGACAGCGGCGTGTCCAGCTGCCCCAGCCGCCCGCCGATCTCGCGCGCGCGGGCCAGCCCCAGCATCGACATGCTCTTGTAGGTCTCGATTTCCGCCAGCCGCTGCACGATCCGGCCAAGGCGCCGCGAATCCGTCCCCGGCCGCACGAAGACCGCGAACCGGGCATGGCCCGCCGGGTCGATGCGGAAGTCGCCTGCCACGATCGCGCTGCCGTCCACCACGCTCGACACGGCCAGGCTCTCGGGCACGAACCAGTCGTCCAGCTTCTTCTTGATCGTCGCATCGTCCGGGCGCGGCTCGACCCGGATCAAGGCGGATGTGACCCGGGTTCCGGGCATCTTCGACAGCCAGTCCTGCGGGAACATCTCGAAGGTCGTGCCGTCAAAGGGACGCTCGGCCACACCGGGGCCGAACAGCGTGTAGGTCACGAATTCGGTGTGGCTTTCCCATTTCAGCAGATGCCGCCCGAGTTCTGCCGAGTAGTGCGTGGCGCCGGGTTGGGGATGGGGCGCCCCGTGCCGGTCCAGAAGCGCAATCAGGTGCGCACGATCCAGTTCCCGGTCCCGCCGGGCCGCGTCATGGGGCTGCTTGACCGCAAGGAACGCGGCGCGGCACGGGGCGTCCAGCGTGGGGAACGGGCGCGCGTGCAGCTCGTTCGACAGCGCATAGCGCAACGGGTGGTCGGGGATCGGCGGCATCGCATCCTCCGCAGGGCGTGCCGGAACCCTAGCGCGCGGGGCGGCACAGTAAACAGCCGAAATCCCGAAAGTCCCGCAGGTTAGCGGTGCACCGCGGTGTGCCGACCGGTCAGGGCGTCGCGCGCGCGCGCATCGCCTGCCGCCGCCCCTCGGCCTGGCAGATCGCGTCGGCCTCGGCCACGGGCATGGCGGCGGGGCGGTCGATGGACCGGTCCCAGGCGACGATCTCGGCGGTGTAGAGCTGGCACGTCACCGGGCCCGCGGAGGCGTTGATGACGACGGGTTCCGTCTCGAACGAGGCCGGACTGGGGATGCAGGCGGCCACGAGCGGCACCGCAAGCAGCAGCAACAAGGCAAGGGGGGCGTGTGTGTTCATCGGTCACCTCGGCATCCGGACAGGACCCGAACCGCGGGTCCGACAGGTCATCGCACACATTAGACCCTTGATGGTTAACGACTAGGACTTTTCCGACACAGGCCCGGAGAAATCGCGGCCCCGCTACAGGAACCCGGTCAGGAACCCGGCAATGGCGCGCGACAGGTCGTCCTGCACCGCGGCACGGTCGCGCAGGCCCCGGTCGGAGCAGATGTTGTCGTCGCCCGCGACCCCGATCATCACCCGGCCGAACAGGCTGCACCGGGCCAGGAAGCTGAAATGCCATGCGCCTGGAACCGCAAGGTATTCGGCCTGCGGGGCCAGCGCCGCCAGTCCGTCGGCGCGCATCGCCACGGGGATGGTCCCCGGATCGCCCAGGTTCACGATCAGCGCAGGTGGCAGGCCCTGCACGCTGTCCGGTGTCATCGCCTGCGTCAGCGCGGGGTCCACCGCAACCACGGCCCGGATGCGCGGATCGCGGTTGTCCTGCTCGTAGCGGACCGCGTCGATGGCCGCAAAGTCCACACCGCCCGCGGCCAGCCAGCCGCAGTCGTCGCGCCCGGCGTTCGCCGCGCAGTAGTCGATGAAGGCCTGCTTCGACAGCCGCGCGCCCGACGCCATCAGCACCGCGCCCCCGCCAAGCGAGAACCCCAGCGCCCCCACCCGCC
>DBBA01000338.1 GCA_002291955.1 Rhodobacteraceae bacterium UBA996
GGGATGTCGAAGAACCCCTGGATCTGCGCGGCGTGCAGGTCGAGTGTCAGCACGCGTTCGATCCCCGACTGGACGATCAGGTTTGCCACCAGTTTCGCGCTGATCGGCGTGCGCGCCTTGGTCCGGCGGTCCTGGCGGGCGTAGCCGAAATAGGGGATCACCGCGGTGATGCGGTGTGCCGAGGACCGGCGCAGCGCGTCCGAGATGATGAGCAGTTCCATCAGGTTGTCGTTCGCGGGGTTCGACGTCGGCTGGATGATGAACATGTCCTCGCCGCGGACGTTCTCGAACACCTCGACGAAGATTTCCTGGTCGTTGAAGCGTTCGACCCGGGCATCGACGAGGCCCACGTTCGCGCCCCGGTGCACGGTCATGCGGCGGGCGATGCCCCGGGCGAGCGTGCGGTTCGCGTTGCCGGAAATGAGTTTCGGCTCGGTCAGGCTGGGCATGCGGGGGATCCCTGGTGCGGTCCGTCCGGGTGGGCCATGACGGATTCGTGACGTTGACACCGCCTAGCACCCCGATACCGTCGCGCCAACCCGAGGGACGCGGGGGTGGAGAGGAAATGGCGCAGATCGACTACTTCTTCGGGACATTGTCGCCCTGGACCTATCTGGCGGGCACGCGGCTGGAGGAGATCGCCGCGCGCCACGGGGCGACCATCGTCTATCGTCCGCTCGACATCGTGGCGCTGTTCCCGCGCACGGGCGGGATGGCGCCGAAGGACCGCCATCCCAGCCGGATGGCGTATCGCGCGCAGGAACTGGAACGCTGGGCGGTGCATCTGGGGATGCCCCTGACCCTGCGGCCGCGGCACTGGCCGACGAACCCGGCGCCGTCGTCCTATGCGATCATCGCGGCGGCAAAGGCGGTGGCCGGGGGGGCGACAGGCGACATGGGGGTGCTGGTGCATGCGATCCTGCGGGCCTGCTGGGCCGAGGAGAAGGATATCGCCGAGGACGCGGTGATCCGCGCCGCGCTGGTCGAGGCCGGGTTCGATCCGGGGCTGGCCGACAAGGGACTGTGGACGGCATCGGGCACCTACGAGAAGAACCTCGAGGATGCCGTGGCGCGGGGCGTGTTCGGGTCACCCTTCTACATCGTGGCCGAGACCGACCAGCGGTTCTGGGGACAGGACCGGCTGGACTTCCTCGACCGGCACCTGGCGGGGATCGGGTAGGGCGGGGGCTCTGCCCCCGCGCCCCCGAGGTATTTGGGCAAGGATGAAGGGGAAGGAGGGTCAGCCCCTGACGGCTGCAAGGAACCCGTCCACATCCGCGTCCGCCGTGCACCAGGAGCACACGAGACGCGCGGCGACGGGGTCTTCAACGGGCCCCTCCAGCGTCTGGTTCCCGGGCCACAGGTAGTAGCGCGCCCCTGCCCCTTGGGCCCGGTGGTGGCCCGCGCGGGGCCAGGCGGCGAAGACCGCGTTTGCCTCGGTCGGATGGACAAGCGTCGCGCCCGGCGTGACGGCCAGCCCCTGCGACAGGCGCCGGGCGGCGGCGTTGGCTTGCCGCGCGAGGGTCAGCCACAGCCCGTCGCGCAGATAGGCGGCCATCTGTGCCGAGAGATACCGGTGCTTCGAGAACAGGTGCCCGCCCCGCTTGCGGCGCAGCTCGAACTCCCACGCCTTGGCGGGGTCGAAGATCACGACCGCCTCGACCCCCAGGCACCCGTTCTTGGTGCCGCCAAAGGACAGGACATCGACGCCCGCGCGCCAGGTCATCTCGGCCGGCGTGCAGCCTGCGGCCACCAGCGCATTGGCGAAGCGCGCGCCGTCCATGTGCACGGGCAGGCTCTGCGCATGGGCGAGCGCGGCAAGCTCGGCCACCTGGGCGGGGGTATAGACCGCGCCGTTCTCGGTCGAATTGGTCAGCGTCACCATGCCCTTCTGGACATTGTGCACGCCCGCCCGCGCGGTGAACCCGATGGCGCGCGAAAGGCCCGCGGGGGACATGCGCGCGTGGTCGCCGTCGATCAGCACGAGCTTCGCGCCGCCCGTATAGAACTCGGGCGCACCGCACTCGTCTTCCTCGACATGCGCATTGCGGTGACAATAGACCGCGGCCCAGGGCGGGCACAGGCAGGCGAGCGCCAGCGCATTCGCGGCCGTCCCGGTGGCGACCAGATAGACCGCGGCCTCGGGCGCCTCGAACTGGCGGCGGATTTCGGCGCGCACCGTGTCCATCCAGGGATCGGCGCCATAGGGCATGGCGAAGCCGTCGTTCGCGGCCGCCACCGCCGCCATGATCGACGGGTGCGCGGGCGACGTGTTGTCGGAGGCGAACATCATGGCCTCGGTTCCTCGATGATGTGGTCTTCCCAGTCGTCCTCGGCCACGTCCCATTCCGAGACGGTCTGCCCCTGGATGCTGACGCCCGCCCGGTGCACGGTGGCCGGGTCGCCCGAGATCAGCGGGTGCCAGGGGAACAGTGGCCGCCCTTCCCACAGCAGGCGGTAGGCGCAAGTGGCGGGCAGCCAGTACAGGTGCTGCGGGATGGTCTCGACCGTCAGACGGATGCACTCGGGCACATACTCGTGCCGCGTCTCGTAGCGCGAGCAGCGGCAGGAGCCGTCATCGAACAGGCGGCAGGCGACGCGGGTCAGCGCGACCTCGCCCGTGTCCTCGTCTTCCAGCTTGTTCAGGCAGCACTTGCCGCAGCCGTCGCACAGCGCCTCCCACTCGGGCCCGGTCATCCCGGTCAGGGGCACGGTTTCCCAGAAGCGGGGGCGCAGGTCGGGGGAAGGGGGGCCGTCAGCATGCATGGGCATGACCGTAGCGGGCGGGGCGGGAAAGGGAAGGGCAGCCGCGCCTCGCTTCCCCCCTTCATCCTGTCCCAGATATCCCGGGGTTTGCCGACGGTTCCGCCACCGGTCCGAGGGACCGGCGGCATGGGGGGCAGAGCCCCCGCCCTGCCCTACAGGCCCACAAGGACCGCGCGTGCTTGCGCGCTGTCCGCGTCCATCTGGGCGATCAGCGCGTCCAGCCCGTCGAAGCGGACCTCGCCTCGCAGCCAGTCCACCAGCGCCACCGACAGGGTCGCGCCGTACAGGTCGCCCGCAAAGTCGAACAGGTGGACCTCGAGCGTCGGGGTCGGAAGTTCGAACATCGGCCGGATGCCGAGCGAGGCGACCCCGTGGAGCGTTCCGGCATGGGGTCCGTCCAGCACATCGACGAGAACCGCGTAGATGCCGTGGCGCGGGACGTGCAGGGCTGACAGCCCCATGTTCGCGGTGGGGTAACCCAGCGTCCGCCCGCGCTTGTCGCCGTGCAGCACCGGCCCTTCGATCCGGTGCCAATGGCCCAGCATCGCGGCGGCATCGCGCGGGCGCCCGTCGGTCAGGGCCGCGCGGATCGCGGTGGACGACACTTCGGACCCGCCGGTCGCCACAAGGCCCGCGACAGTCACGCCGAACCCCAGGTCACGCCCCAGCGCCACCAGATCGGCGGCCCGGCCCGCCCGGCCCCGGCCGAAGCAGAAATCGGCCCCCACCACCACATGCGCCAGCCCCAGCCCGTCGGCGATCACGTCGCGCGCAAAGACCTCGGGCGGCATGGCCGCAAGCTGGGCGTCAAAGGGGAGCTCGAACAGTCGTTCCACCCCCAGCTTGCGCAGCCGGTGCGCGCGGGCGCCTGCGTTCATCAGCCGGAAGGGGGGCGCATCCGGGGCGAAATGTTCGCGCGGGTGCGGCTCGAACGTCAGCACGCCCAGGGGGCCGTGCGCGCGCGCAAGCTCGATCACCGCGCGGTGGCCTAGGTGCACGCCATCGAAATTGCCGATGGCGGCCGAGGCGCCGCGGGCGGCCTGCGGCAGCCCGGTCCAGTCGCGGAAGACGTCCATCGGCAGCGGCGGCCCCCTGGATCCCGGGGCCCTGTGGCCCGGCGGGTCAGTCGAACTTGCGGCTGGGCGCCAGAACCAGCGCCTCGCCCTTCAGCACGACCCTGTCGCCCACCGAACAGGCGCAGTCAAGCGTGACCCGGCGGCGGCCGTGGTCGATGGCGGTGACGGTCACCGCGGCGCGCACGGTGTCGCCGGGGCGGACGGGCGCCATGAACTTCAGGCTCTGGCCCAGGTACACCGACCCGTGCCCGGGCAGCTGTTCCCCAATCACCGCCGAGATCAGCCCCGCCGTGAGCATCCCGTGCGCGATGCGCCCCGCAAAGATCGTGTCGCGGGCATAGTCGTCGTCCAGATGCACCGGGTTGCGGTCGGTCGACACCTCGGCGAACAGCTCGATGTCGCGGTCGGTAATGGTCTTCTGCAGGTCGCGGGTCATCCCGATCTCGAGATCCTCGATGCAGATCGTGCCGCGGGGCATGTTGTCGAGCATGGCC
>DBBA01000399.1 GCA_002291955.1 Rhodobacteraceae bacterium UBA996
TGCGCACCAGCGCCGCGATGTCGGACGGGAAGCGGTAGCCATAGGTCTCGCCCCCGCCAAAGATCAGCCGGTCGCCGTCGCGGCGGAAGTAGTTCACGACGAAGTTCGAATCCGCCACCGCCACGGGCCGGGACAGGACCGCATCCGCCCGGTCGCCAAGGGGTTCCGTAGCCACCACGAAGTTGTTGATCGGCATGACGCGGGCGGCCACGTCGGGGTGCAGGCGCCCGAGGTAGCCGTTGCAGGCAAGAATCACATGATCGGCGCGGATCGTGCCCTGCGCCGTGACCACGCGACCGGGTTCGACGGCGGTGGCCTCGGTCATCTCGTGCAGGCGCGCGCCTGCCCCCTGCGCGGCGCGGGCCAGGCCCAGGGCCAGCGCCAGCGGGTTCAGGTGCGCGGCGCCCATGTCCATCAGCCCGCCGTGGTAGCTTGGCGCGTGCAGGAAGGCCGCCATCTCTGCCCGCGTCAGGGGTTGCGCGTGAGCATAGCCGTAGGCGCGGGCCAGGTGGTCGGCGTAGCGCGCATAGTCGCGCGCGGCGGCGGGGGTGGTTCCGGCATAGGCGATGCCGGGGGTCAGGCCGCAGTCGATCCCGTGGCGGGCAACCAGATCGCGGACGATGGACTTGGAGTCCTCGGCCAGGTCCCACAGGACGCGGGCGTGGTCGCGGCCCACCATTCCTTCCAGCACGTCCTGCGTCTGGCGCTGGCCCGATCCCAGTTGCCCGCCGTTCCGGCCCGACGCGCCCCAGCCCACCCGGTGCGCGTCGACCAGCACCACGTCGCGGCCGCGTTCGGCCAGATGCAGCGCGGCCGACAGCCCGGTGTAGCCGCCGCCGATGATGGCCACGTCGGCCCGCGTGTCCCCTGCCAGCGCCGGGAACGGCGGCAGGGGCGGCGTGATGGCGGCATACCAGCTGGCCGGATAGGCGCCCCGCCGGTCGTTGGCGTGGAGCAGGTTCATACGTTCAGAAGCAGATGCTCGCGTTCCCAGGGGGATATGACCTGGAGATACTCCTTGTTCTCCAGCGCCTTGACCGCGGAGTAGACGGTGACGAACTCGGGCCCCAGCACGTCGTGCATCGCGGGCGCATCGGCCAGCAGATCCAGCGCATCGGCCAGCGTGCGGGGGATATCCTCGCCCGTCTTGTAGGCGTCGCCCTTGTATTCGGGGCGGGGCATCCGCCCCTCCTTCAGCCCCAGATACCCGCAGGCGAGCGACGCCGCGATCCCGAGGTAGGGGTTCACGTCCATCCCCGCCAGCCGGTTCTCGACCCGGCGCGCGGCGGGTTCGCTGACCGGCACGCGCAGCCCCGTGGTGCGGTTGTCGCGGCCCCATTCCAGGTTGATCGGCGCGGCAAAGTCGCGGACGTAGCGGCGATAGCTGTTCACGTAGGGGGCCAGGATCGCGATGACGCTGGGCAGGTGCGTCTGCATGCCCGCGATGAAGTGGTGGAAGGCGGGGGTTTCCGACCCGTCGTCGGCCGAAAAGATGTTCTGGCCGGTGCGGGTATCCACCACCGAGTGGTGGATGTGCATCGCCGACCCCGGTTCATCCTGGATGGGCTTGGCCATGAAGGTGGCAAAGCAGTCGTGCCGCAGCGCGGCCTCGCGGATCAAGCGCTTGAAGAAGAAGATCTCGTCGGCCAGCAGGACCGCGTCGCCGTGGCGCAGGTTCAGTTCCACCTGCCCCGCGCCGCCTTCCTGCAGGATACCGTCAATCTCGAACCCCTGCGCTTCGGCGAAGTCGTAGATGTCGTCGATGACGGGGCCGTATTCGTCCACCGCCGACATGGAGTAGGCCTGCCGCTGCGCCGCGCGGCGGCCCGACCGGCCCATGGGGGGTTCCACCGGCTGGTTCGGGTCGATGTTGCGCGCGACCAGAAAGAACTCCATCTCGGGCGCGACGATGGGTTCCCACCCTTCGGCCCGGTACAGGTCCACCACGCGCTTCAGCACGTTGCGCGGCGCGGTCGGGATCGGTTGGCCGTCGGCGGTCATGCAGTCGTGGATGACCTGCAGCGTCCAGTCGGCGGTCCAGGGCGCGGCGGTGGCGGTGGACAGGTCGGGCACCATGCGCATGTCGGGTTCGGTGAAGTCGCCGCCCGCGATGTCGGCCCAGTCGCCGGTGATCGTCTGCTGGAAGATCGAGTTCGGCAGGTAGAAATGCGTCTGCTTGCTGAACTTCGATGCGGGCATGGCCTTGCCGCGCGCGATCCCGGACAGGTCGGCCACGATGCACTCGACCTCGTCCAGGGTGCGGCCCGCGATGTAGCGGCGGGCGGCCTCGGGCAGCTTGTCGGTCCAGTCGGGGCGGCGGCCGCCGTGCTGGCCCGTGATCTCGCCGGTCTGGTCGCTTTCGTGCCTGTCTGCCACGGGATGCCTGCCCTGCTGCGTCGCCTCTACGGGGGTCGCCGGGCCGGGCCCGGACTGTCCTGACTGGCTAGCATCAACCGGCCCGCGCGGAAAGCCGGGCCGGCCACGACCCGGGGTCAGGACCTTGGGGGACCGTCCAGATCCTTGGGCCAGATCAGGATCAGCACCCAGGCCGCATAGGCCCCGATGGCGCCGAAGATGATGCCCCAGAAAACGGCGCCATTCGCGAACTCCACCCCGGCCCAGATCAGGGGCAGAAGCACGATCACGATGCGGCGCCACTTCGGGCGGTAGAACGGATGGCGGGGATCGATCAGCATGGAGGACACGGTTGCACGGGGCGACAGGGCACCGCAAGCGCCTGTGTCATCCGCGGAATCCCGTCGCCACCACATACTTCTCGGCCGAATCGGCGCGGCTGGCCGGGGGCTTGATGTTGGCCACCTTGTCGAAGCGGCGCTTGAGTTCCGCCTGCAGGCCCGCTTCGGCCCCGCCCGCCAGCACCTTGGCGACAAAGGTGCCCCCCGGGGTCAGCACGTCGAAGGCGAACTGCGCCGCAGCCTCGCACAGGGCGATGATGCGCAGGTGATCGACCTCCTTCTGGCCCGACGCGGCGGCGGCCATGTCCGACAGCACCACATCGGCCGGTCCGCCGAGCCACGCCTTGACCTGCGCATCCGCCCCGTCGGCAAGGAAGTCAAGCACATGGACCTCGGCGCCCGGGATCGGGTCCACCTCCTGCAGGTCCACGCCGAGGACGCGGCCCTGCGGCTTGGCCGCCTGCGTGCCCAGCGCGTTCACGCGGGCCACCGCCACCTGGCACCAGCCGCCGGGCGCACAGCCCAGGTCCACCACCCGCACGCCGGGCCGCAGGAAGCGCAGCCGGTCGTCCAGTTCGATCAGCTTGAAGGCGGCGCGGCCGCGGTAGCCTTCGGTCCGGGCGCGGCGGACGTAGGGGTCGTTCAGCTGCCGTTCCAGCCACTGCTGCTGCGAGGTTGTGCGCCCGCGCGCGGTGCGCAGCCGCACCTTCAGGTCGCGCTGCCCGCGGCCCGATGTGCCCTTTGCCCCGCCGCTTCCGCCCTTCGGACCCTGTGCCATCCGCCTGCCCCCGCCTGATCGGCGTGCCTATCGCGTGCCGGGACCCGCGCCAAGGGCCGCCCGATCAGAACGGCCCGTCTTCCAACACGCCATCGGCCGACATCTGGGCGTAGAGCAATCCCTCGCGCAGGCCGCGGTCGGCGACCGTCAGCCGGTCGGTGGGCCAGGCGCGCAGCAGCGCCTGCAGGATCGCCGCGCCCGACATGATCAGCGTGTGCCGGTCGCGCCCGATCCGGGGATCGTTCCGGCGCCCCTCGGGACCCAGCGCCAGGTACTGCCGGATCACCCGGTCGATCTGTTCCGACGTCATGCGCAGGCCGTCGACCTTGGTCCGGTCGTAGCGCTTCAGGCCCAGATGGCTGGCCGCCACGGTCGTGACGGTGCCCGAGGTGCCGATGATCTGGAAGCCTGCGCGGTTCGGCTCGGCGAGATAGGGCGAGAAGCCCGCGAGCTGTTCCTCGAAGTGCCAGCTCATCAGCGCAAACCGGGCGGCATCGTCGATTACGTCGATGAACTGGTCGCGCAGCGTGGCCACGCCCAGCGGCACGCTGATCCAGTCGACGACCCGCGCGCGGGGAAACGCATCGTCCGATGCGGCGAATCCTGTATGCAACCGCATGATCGCGCGCGGCCGTTCCGACGCCGCGACCGAGGACAGGTCGATCCACACGAGCTCGGTCGAGCCGCCGCCGATGTCCACGACCAGAAGCTGTTCGGTCCGGGTCGAGACGAGCGGCGCGCAGGAGATGACAGCCAGCCGCGCTTCCTCCTCGGGCTGGATGACCTCGAGCCTCAGCCCGGTCTCGGCCTCGGCCTCGGACAGGAAGGCCGCGCCGTTCCTGGCCCTTCGGCAGGCCTCGGTCGCCACCAGCCGCATGCGGGTCACCCCGTGGCTTTCCAGCTTGCGGCGGCAGATCTGCAAGGCACTGATCGTGCGGCCGATTGCGGCGCGCGACAGGCGGCCCGATGCCTCGAGCCCGGCGCCCAGCTGGACCGACTTGGCGAAACTGTCGACCACATGGAACTGGCTGCCCCGGGGCTGCGCCACGAGCATCCGGCAACTGTTGGTGCCGAGGTCCAGCGCGGCATAAAGGCCCGCAGGATCGGCAGTTGGCGGGACCGGGGACTCGACTGGTGACAGGAGCGCGTCCCGGCCCCCGGGACGCCTGGGCGCCATGCGATCGCCCTCCGATGTGTTGGTGCCAGAGTAGACCTGCCCCGGCGCGACTGTCCAGCGGCCAGATGCGGGCCTGGCGGACCGGTGTTGTATACAACGCGATTTGCTGTATACCGCAGCTCAGGCCGCCTTCGCGGTACCGCATGCCGTTTCCTGACCGCCGCTGTCGCCCGCGGCATGCAAGGACTGCGGTGGGGCGAAGGACAGGGAACGGACGCATGGCGGAGGTCACGGTGATCTACTGGCGCGACATCCCGGCACAGGTGGTGGTCGGGCGCGGTCGCCGCGCGACAAAGGTCGCGCTGCCCGAGCGCTTCGAACAGGCCATCGACCGCGCCGCGATGAAGGCGGGCGCGACCGGGACGGATGCCTATCTGGCGGAATGGCGCAAGGGCGACCCGGTGGAGGTCCCCGGCGAGGACGCCGAGGCGGCCGCAGCACTCGCCGCGCGTCTGGACGCCGACTATGACGCGGCGCGCCTGCGCGCCCTCATCGACAACCACGGACGGGCCTGACCCGGCCTTGCCTATCTGGGAGACGATCATGGCCCTGTTCAGCTTCCGCCGCCGCGAGGACGCCGCCGCCGACAGTCGTGGCGACCGCCGCGCCGTCACTGCCGCGTTCCTGCGCGGCTTCTCCATCGAGGTGATGCCGCGCACGGCCGCCGGGATCGAGGATTTCCGCGCGCTGCTGCCCGCGGGCACCCGTGTGTACATCGCCCACATCGAAGGCACGCCGAT
>DBBA01000105.1:0-130 GCA_002291955.1 Rhodobacteraceae bacterium UBA996
CGACCGCGGCTCCGTCGGCAGCGCCCCCCGGCTTGTCGTCGACCGCGGCGACCCCGACCCGACGCGCCTGCGGCCCGACGGCAGCACCACCGGCTGACCACAAATCGCGCGGCGGGCCCGCGCCCCACCC
>DBBA01000105.1:448-3683 GCA_002291955.1 Rhodobacteraceae bacterium UBA996
GCGGCGGGCCCGCGCCCCACCCCGCGCCCGCCGCCGGATTGTTGCCGCCCGGACGCCACAGTTTTGCCCCATTTCCGATTGCGCCGCGGCGGCTGGCCGGGTCATTATCGGTTCACCAAGTAGGGGTAGTGAATGTTTGTCGAGTACAAGGTTGTTGCGCCGCCGCGGCGCGCCGTGCGGTTCAAGGATCTCGGCAAGGGCGAGGATGCGTTCCATCGGACCCTTGCCGAGACGCTGACGGCGCTGGGCATGGAAGGCTGGTCCTATGTCGGCGTCGAACGCCTGCCACAGGTGCGCCGCAGCTGGCTGTTCTGGACGCGCCAGGACACGGTCGAGGTGATGATCTTCAGCCGTGCGGTGCGCCCCATCCTGCGCGCCGAACCCGAGGCGCCGCGGACGGCGCTTGACGCCTCCGCCGCCCCGTCCATCGTGCCGGTCGAGACGGTCCGCGCCCGCCGGGTGACCCGCACGCTGCAACCGCACGAAATCCGGCGCCCCGTCGTGACCGGCGCACCGATCGCCGCGGAATAACGCGCCTCAGCCCTCGATCTCGAGGGCCAGCGCATGGATACGGCCGATCAGGTCGCTGCCCAGGGCCGCATGCACGGCCCTGTGGCGCTGCAACCGGGACATCGGCGCGAACGCCTCGGCCCGGATCGTCACGCGGAAATGGGTCTCGCCACCGTCACGCCACCCGGCATGGCCACGGTGGCGCTCGCTTTCATCGACCACCGACAGGTCACGCGGCGCAAACGCCACCCGCAGACGTTCGCCGATCTCGTCCGTTACCGCCATTTTTTCCTGCCGCCCCCTTCAATCCTGCGCCCGGGACCTTAGGATTGCGGGTCCGAGTCGGAAAGACCGCAGGGTCGGAAGGGGCAGCTTCATGAAGGACCGCGATCCGTTCGGCTTCGACCTGCGCGTGTCCGCCGACAAGAAACGCAAGGCGCGCGGTCGCCGGACCCTGTCGGGGGCGGTCGAGACATCCGTGCGCCAGTGCGAGCATCCGGGCTGCACCCAGGACGGCCAGTACCGCGCCCCCAAATCGCGCGAGGCGCTGGACGACTACTGGTGGTTCTGCCGCGACCATGTGCGCGAGTACAACCTCAAGTGGAACTTCTTCTCCGGCTCGACCGAGGAGGAGTTCGCCCGCCAGATGGACCGCGACCGCGTCTGGGACCGCGAGACGAAGCCCTTTGCCCAGCGTGGCGAGACCGACCGCGCCTGGTCGCGGCTGGGCATCGACGACCCCCTGCAGGTCCTGGGCGAGAACGGGACCCGCAACCCCGGCAAGGCCGTGATGGGTACGCGCAAGCTGCCGCCATCCGAACGGCGGGCGCTCGAAATCCTCGAAGCGCGCGACACCTGGACCCGCGCCGAGATCCGCAAGCAGTACAAGAGCCTGGTCAAGGACCTGCACCCCGACATGAACGGCGGCAACCGCGCCGACGAGGACCGCCTGCAAGAGGTCGTCTGGGCCTGGGACCAGATCAAGGACAGCCGGTTCTTCCGCGACTGACGGCGGACAGGACCGGGCGCGCATTAGCCGGTTGGTTACGTTTGACTTGTAGTCAGGCGCGAAACCTCTAGCGCGCAAGGTCCAACTCAATGCTGTCCCGTCTGATTGCCCTCCCCGTCTCTCGCCGAATCGCGGCGTTGGGCAACCTGCTGATCGCCATGATCGTCGCCGTCGCCCTGTTCGGCGTGGGCACCGCGCTGGTCCTGCGGGGCGAATTCGAAGCCTACAAGGCGGTCCAGACAAAGCTGGAACTGGCCTACGGCATCCTGCAGGACGCCTACAGCACCGAAGTGCTGCTGTTCGGCATCAATTTCGGCAATGCGCGCGACGGCAAGTCGGACGTCGAGGGCGAGTTGGCCGAGATCCGTGAAGGGATCACCGCGGTCGAGCCCCTGCTGCAGGCCGATGCGGACGCGACCCGCACCTTCGGCCAGACGATCGCGGCATTCGACAGCCTCGAGAGCGCCTTTGTGGCCCTGTCTGCGGGCGTGGACCGGTCCGTCGGATCGTCCGAGTTCGCGCAGCTGCGCAACGCCGCGCTTGCTGCCGCAGATCTTGTCGCCGTCGAAGCCGACGTCTTCAAGGATACCCTGGAACAGGACATGGTCCAGATCGCGGCCGAGACGGAGCTGACCGTGTTCGTCGCGCTGGCAATTCTGGTACTGCTGGGCGCGGGTTTCGTGGCCGGTGCCGCCCTCACCTCACGGCGCATCGCCCGGGGTCTCGCCGATGAGATCGGCCAGTCGGTCGACCAGACGCGGCGCCTTGCGGACGGCGACCTGACGGCCACCATCACCGGGACCGAGAAGGACGGCGAGATGGGTGATCTGGCCCGCGCGCTGCTGGTGTTCCGCGACAACGCGGTCGAGGCGAAGCGGCTGGAAGCCGAGGCCCGGCAGCGCGAGGCCGACCTGCGCGCGCAGGAGGAACGGCAGGTCGAGATGCAGCGGGCCGCCGAGGAGAAGGCCGTGCGCGAGCGCGACACGGCGCGGCGCGCGACCATCGCCGACCTCGCCGAGAAGGTGGGCGCCGTGGTCAAGGCGGCCGCCGAGGGCGATTTCAGCCGCCGGATCGACGCCAGGCTGTCCGACCCGGAACTCGACGACCTGGCGCGGTCGATCAACGCGCTGGTGGACAGCGTCCAGACGGCCGTGGCCGAGACGGCGCGCGTGATGGCGGGTCTGACCGAGGGCGACCTGACGCGCAGCATGGACGGCACGTTCCGCGGCATCTTCGGCCGCCTGCAGGGCGACGTGAACAGCTCGCTCGCCCGCCTACGCGAGATGGTGGTCGAGATCACGCACCAGTGCGACGGCGTGTCCGAAGCCGCCGCCGCGATGAAGTCGCGCAGCAACGACCTGGCGCGTCGGGCCGAACAGCAGGCGGCCTCGCTCGAGGAGACGTCGGCCAACATGGAGGAAATCCGCCAGTCCGTGCGCGCCAGCACCGACGGCGCGTCCAACGCGGCCGAGTTTGCGCGGAAAGCGACCGAGCGGGTCGAGGAAGCGGGCCGCGTCGTCGCCTCGGCGGTCGAGGCGATGGGCCAGATCAGCGCGGCATCCCAGCGCATCGGCGATATCGTCAGCGTGATCGACGGCATCGCGTTCCAGACGAACCTTCTCGCGCTCAACGCGGGGGTCGAGGCGGCGCGGGCGGGCGAATCGGGCCGCGGCTTCGCCGTCGTGGCGTCCGAGGTGCGGGCGCTGGCGCAGCGGT
>DBBA01000043.1 GCA_002291955.1 Rhodobacteraceae bacterium UBA996
CCGCAGCCCCTGCCGCCGCGCGGCGGGCAGGTGGCGGTTCAGGCGCCGGTTCACCAGCCCCATCAGCCCGATGATCGCCAGCGTCAGCAGGATGAAGTACGCAGCCAGGATCGGGAACGGGATGAAAGGGTTGAACGTCCGGTCCGCGAAGTACTGCGCGTAGTACAGCGCGTCCCCCCGCTGCTGCACCGCCGGGAAGCCCGAGAAGAACACCAGCGTCGTGGCGTGGAACAGGAAGATCGCCTCGTTCGTGTAGGCGGGCCAGGCCAGCCGCAGCATCGTGGGCCAGGTGATCTTGCGGAACCGCGCCCAGCCGATGAAGCCGTAGGCATCCGCGGCCTCCATGTCGCCCCTGGGCACCGACATCAGCGCCCCGTGGAAGATCTCGCCGGAATAGGCCGCGGTGTTCAGGAACAGGACCAGCGCCGCCCCCAGCCAGGCGGAGGTGAAGGGGGTGAAGGCCGGGATCTCGCTCCGCAGGCTCAGGAACAGGAAGTAGGCAAAGAAGAACTGGATGAACAGCGGCGAGCCGCGGAACACGAAGATGAACCATTCCGACGGCTTGCGGATCCAGGGGCTGCGTGCGGCCTTGCCCATGCCGACCGCGGTGGCCAGCACGAACCCCGAAAAAAGCGCCACCGTGCCGAAGTAGATGTTCCAGATCATCCCCGACCCGATCAGCACGACCTGCTGGCACAGGGTATAGTCGGCCCGCGGCAACAGCCGCTCGCCGATGCCGAGCGACCGCAGCCCATAGGCCATCAAGGTGTCCCAGCAGTCCATCAGATGCGCACCCTCACGTCGCCACCTTCCGCAGGGCCTCGCCCGCCATCGTGGCCTGTCCGCGCGACAGGCGCCGGGTGATCCGGCCCAGCACGATCTCGGACACCCGGGTGAAGCCCAGGTAGAACACCAGAAGGAACAGGAAGTACCACATCCGCCAGTCGCCATGCGGATAGTCGGTGAACTGCGGCGTGGCGGTGCCGCCGAGTTCCCGCGCCCAGTACACGATGTCCTGGATGCCCAGAAGGAACAGCAGCGGCGTAGACTTGATCAGCACCATCCACAGGTTCGACAGGCCGGGCAGGGCGTAGATCCACATCTGCGGCACGATCACCCGGCGGAACACCTGGGCGGGCGACATGCCATAGGCATCGGCGGTTTCCACCTGCGCGCGGGGCACGGCTTGCATCGCGCCGTAAAGCACGTTCGCGGCGAAGGCGCCGAACACGATGGCAAAGGTGACCACCGCCAGTGCGAAGGCATAGGTCTCGTGCACCGACTGCGCCGCGGTGGACAGCGGCATCTTGGCTTCGGCGCAGACGACGAAGTCGTTGCCCTGCCAGATGTCCTGTCCCCAGTCAGGGCACTTGATCCGGTGACGCAGCCATTCGATCCCCTGGTCCAGCGCGATCACGAAGAACAGGAAGAAGGCGATGTCGGGCACACCGCGGACGATCGCGATATAGCCCTTGCCAATCAGACTGACGGGCGGGATGCGCGACCGTGCCAGGATCGCGCCGCCAAACCCGAAGACCAGCGCCAAGGGCGCGGTGATCGCGAGCAGCAACAGCACCGTGCCGAAGGCATAGTACAGATTCATGTGCTTCCCCGTGGTGAGGTAGCACAGCATCCACATGACATCGGAGAGCGCGCCCGGATCGGCGCAGGACTGGAACATCGGGGGTCCCCCGCGCCGGTTGCCCGGTCGCGGGGGGCTCCGTCGTCAGTACTGCGGCGGCTCGGCGCGGTCCTTGAACCAGTCCGCCAGCAGCGCGTTCAGCGATCCGTCCGCCTTCATCGCGGTGATGGCGGCGTCGAACTTGCCCATCAGTTCGGTATCCGTCTGGCGGAAGCCCGCGCCGACGCCGCTTCCCAGCGGCACCCGGTCGCCGACGAACATCAACTCGCCATTCGACGCGGCCACCAGCGGCGCGAGATAGTCGTAGTCGGCGAACACCGCGTCCGCCTCGCCGTTGCGCACGGCGGCGACGGTTTCCTCGGGCGTGGCGAATTCCAGAAGCGTCGCACCGGTTTCGGCCACATGGCCCCCCTGGATGGTCGCGGTCTGGGCCGACACGACCCCCGCCAGGACATCCACATCCGCCGACAACCCGACATAGGCCGAGGCGGTGGGCGGGAAGTAGTCCTGGGTAAAGCTGATGACCTGCTTGCGCTCGTCGGTGATCGACATGCCGGCCATGATGACGTCGTAGTTGCCCGACACCAGGTTCGGGATGATCGAATCCCAGTCGTTCTGCACCACGGTGCAGGTCAGCGCCGCGCGTTCGCAGATGGCGTTGGCCAGATCGATCTCGAAGCCCGCGAGTTCCCCAGCATCGTTGATGAAGTTGTACGGAGGATAGGCCCCCTCGGTGCCGATGCGCACCACGTCCTGCGCGGAAGCCACCCCGGCCGCCAGCGCAAGTGTCGTGGAAAGGATCAGTTTCTTCATTGGTTTGCTCCCCATCGTCAAAGTCACGTCTCAGGCGGCCTTGCCCGCCCGCAGGAATTGCCGCAGCCGGTCGGTGCGCGGATTGCCGAACACCGCCTCGGGCGGACCTTCTTCCTCGACCCGGCCCTGGTGCAGGAACACGACATGATCGGACACGTCGGCCGCCAGCGCCATGTCGTGGGTGACCAGAAGCATCGTCCTGTGCTCGGCGGCCAGGTCCTTGATGACCTTCACCACCTCCTGCTGCAATTCCGGGTCGAGCGCGCTGGTCGGCTCGTCGAACAGCAGCGCGCGGGGTTCCATGCACAAGGCCCGCGCGATCGCCGCGCGCTGCTGCTGGCCGCCCGACAGTTCCGCCGGATAGGCCACGCATTTCGCGCCGATCCCCACCTTGTCGAGGTACAGGCGCGCCTTCGCCTCGACCTCGGCCCGGTCGCGCTTCAGCACGGTCACTGGCGCCTCCATGACGTTCTGCAGGATCGTCATGTGGGACCACAGGTTGAACTGCTGGAACACCATCGACAGGTTGGTGCGGATGCGGGTGACCTGGGCGCGGTCGGCAGGGCGGCGGGCGTGGCCGGTGCCCGACCAGCGGACCGCCTCGCCCTCGAACAGGATCTCGCCGTCCTGGCTGTCCTCCAGAAGGTTGGCGCAGCGCAGCAGCGTGGACTTGCCCGATCCCGATGACCCGATCAGCGACACGACATGCCCGCGCGGGGCGGTCATGTCCACGCCCTTCAGCACATCGAGCGCGCCATAGCTCTTGTGCAGGTTCCTGATCTGGATGACGGGTGCAGCAGGGTCGGTCACGCGTCTCGCTTCGTTGGCTTCATGGGCGGGCGGTCGATTGCACGAATAGGATGGAAATCCGGTCCGATTGCAACGCTCAAATCGCTGGCAACCCTGCGGAAAGCATGGGCGCTGCCTGTTTGGTGGGCATATCCTGTGACGGCGTGGGCGGGGTTGGCACGGACAGATAGTCCGCGGGGTCAAGCGGCACGAACCCCTCCAGCCCCAGGTGCGCGCGCGTGCCGTCCGGCAACCGCCCCGGCGCTTCGGTCAGCGCGGCGCGGATCGGGGCCGCGTCCTGCGCGCAGGCCGTGATCAGCGGCAGGCCGGGGGTCGGCGCCGTGCTGTCCACGATGCGCAGGGCGCGGGCGACCACGGGGTCGTGCCGTTCCACCAGCCGCCAGGTGACCGCGTCGATGCTGGCCACGTCCGCGCGTCCGTCCGCCACGGCGCGGGCGCTGTCGCGGTGGCTGCCGGTGTGCAGGAAGCGCCGGAACGTGATGCCCACGGCCGCCACATGGGTCGCCGCCGCCGCCCAGCCCGACTGGCTGTCGAAGCCGTTCAGCGCCAGAACCCCGGCCGCGAGGTCGGCCATCCCCCCGTCGCGGTCGGCCCGGGTGACAAGGTGGCTCCGGTATCTGCCCGGCGGGCAGCCCGGCAGCGACAGGTCGAAGGCACCCAGCAGCTGCACCCACCCGTGCAGACGTGTCCGGTAGGGCAGGGAACAGGTCTGCGACAGGACAAGACCCGGGTGCCGCCACGCCTCCCACAAGGCGACCTCGCGGTGCAGTCCCTCGGGCGCGGCCACCCCCCGGTCACGCAGCCCGTCCCGGATCGCGGCCCAAAGACCGTCAACCGCCGCCCGTTCCTCGGGCCAGTCGTACATCGGCAGCGACGCGATCATCCGCCGGACCTGCGGGCCTCGACCCGCTGCCGCGCCAGCGCCGAATCGCGGTCGGTGATCCCCAGCAGGTTCGCCACCAGCCGGATCAGCGTATCCTCCTCGGCGTCGCGCGCACCATCTGACAGCGCCACATCCCACAGCGCTTCCATCACCGCATCGCGGTCCTCGATCGCCACATGGTCCTTGATCGCCCGCGTGAAGCGCACCGTATCGGGCGCCTCGCCCTCCAGCATCTCGGCCTGCCCGCGCAACCTTGCCGCCTCGAACGGCGACAGGCGGTGCAGCGCCGCCAGCACCCGGTCGATCCGCGCGGCCTCGGCCTGGTCATACGCCCCATCCGCCCGCGCCACGCGCACCATCAGCGCGGCCAGCGCCAGCCGCGCGTCCGGGGCGGGCAGGGGGGCGGTGTCGGGTGCGGTCAGGCGGCGCAGCAGGGCATCGAACATGGGCAGCGATATAGACCGCCGTTTCGGCCGGGGGTAGCCCGCGCCGTGCAGGGACAGTTACACCAGCGTCACAGGCGCGTGTTCTAGCTGCCGCATGATTTTCCGGAGGTCCCGATGCCCGCCCACGACGATGCTGCCGATGCCGGACGCGACTGGCTGGAAGCCGAGTTACTCGACAGCCTCGACGAGGAAGCCGAGCTCGAGTTCGAGGACGCGATCCTGTCGCAGGAAATCGCGCGCATCTACAAGGACCGCCACCCCGACCAGATCGACCGGCGGGTTTACTTCCGCGAACTGATCAAGCTGCAGGCCGAGCTGATCCGCCTGCAATCCTGGGTGCAGCACCACAAGGAAAAGGCCGTCGTGATCTTCGAAGGCCGCGACAGCGCGGGCAAGGGGGGCGCCATCAAGCGCATCACCCAGCGGCTGAACCCCCGCGTCGCCCGCGTGGTGGCGCTGCCCGCGCCCTCCGACCGCGAGAAATCGCAGTGGTACTTCCAGCGCTACGTCCCCCACCTGCCTGCCGGGGGCGAGATCGTGCTGTTCGACCGGTCGTGGTACAACCGCGCGGGCGTTGAACGGGTGATGGGCTTTGCCACGGACGCGCAGGTGGAACAGTTCTTCAACGACGTGCCCGAGTTCGAGCGGATGCTGGTACGCTCCGGCATCAAGGTGGTGAAGTACTGGTTCTCGATCACCGACGAGGAACAGCAGATGCGCTTCCTCATGCGGATCCACGACCCGATGAAGCAGTGGAAACTGTCGCCGATGGACCTGCAAAGCCGGGTCCGGTGGGAACAGTACACCAAGGCCAAGGAGGACATGTTCGCCCGCACGAACATCCCCGAGGCGCCCTGGTACATCGTCGAAGGCAACGACAAGAAGCGCGCGCGGCTGAACTGCATCGCGCATCTTCTGTCGCTGTTTCCCTACGAGGATGTCCCGCACGAGGAGATCACGCTGCCCGAGCGCGTGTTCAACCCGAATTACGAACGCGCTACCCTGCCGCGCGAGCTGTACGTCCCCGAGCGCTACTAGGGCGCCCCGCGCGGGCCCGGGTCAGGCGGCTTCCGTCTGCGCCCGTGCCGTGCGAGGACGGGGCGTGTGTGCCGTCCAAGGGAGGTGGGACATGCCGAAAGGCTATTGGATCGTGAACAACCTGGTGACCGACCCGGCGGCCTATGCCGCCTACCGGGACGCCAACGCCGCACCTCTGGCCGAATACGGCGGCCGGTTCCTGGTGCGCGCGGGCACGCAGGAGGTGCGCGAAGGCCCCGCGAACCCGCGCACCGTGGTGATCGAGTTCCCGAGCCTTGAGGCCGCCCGCGCCTGCTACGACAGCGCGGGCTATCAGGCGGCCATCGCGCTCCGGGCCGGGGCCGCGACGGGCGCCTTCATCATCGTGGAAGGCTACGGCGACTGATCCCTGGGCGGGCGGGCGGCGCCGGCAGACCCTGCCCCGTCTCGTCGCGGGACTGGGACAACGTTCCCGCCGTCACACCCGCTCGGCCCATCCCGCCATCACCGGCGCCAGGTCGCCATACCCGGTGAAGCGCCGCGCATAGGCCAGCCCCAGCCGGTCGGCACAGGCGCGCGCCCGGCTGTCGAGGTCGGGGTCATCGGTCTGGGCCAGGTAGATCAGGCTTTCGTAGTTGCCAAAGTACGCGTCCCGCAACTCGGGGTGCCGGTCGAGGCCCAGCGGACGGATCACGAAGGCGTCGAACTGCCGGACCAGGAAATCGGTCAGGTAGAAGGCCGTCATCTCCTCGCGTGCCGTGAATGCTGCCAGCCCGTCGAAGAAGGCATAGCAGTGCGGGCCCGCCACCATCTCGACCCCCAGCCGGTCGCATGTGGCGGCAAGACGCCCGCCCGTGCCGCAGTCGGCATAGACCACGCAGATGCGGGCGTAGTCCGCCCGGTGGCGGTCCACCGCCGCTTCCACCGCCGCCGGGATGCGGTCGGGCGTGTTATGCAGGATCGCGGGCAGGCAGGCGACATCCAGGTGCGTCCAGCCGTTCAGCGCGATCAGGTCGATGACCTCGCGCGCGAGCGCCCCGCAGGCCAGCATCAGGACGCGGGCGCATCCGCCGCGGGCGCCTCCGCCGGGCGCCAGGCCGGTTTCGGTCAGCGTCGTGTCGTCGGGCAGGGGGGCGGCTACCACCCCGACCCTCCCCCGGGCCCCCGGCGAAGCACCCGGGCAGCGATCAGCAGGCCCAGCCCGATCGCCCCGGTCAGGCCCGGCCCGCCCGGAGCGGGCATGAGGCCAGGCGCGAGCCAGGCCGCCAGCGCGACCGTCAGCGCAGCGGCGGCCAGAACGGGCAGGATCAGGCGCAGGAACGGCATCGGGGCACCTCCGGTCTTCCAAGGTGGCCCGCGGGGGGCGACTTCGCAAGCCGCGCCGGCGGGCAAATAAGGGGCGCGAACAATTGTGCGCTCTCTGGCGCCACGCTACGCCTGTTCAATCACTCCTGACCCGCGAGTCCCCATGCCCTCTCCTGCCGTTCACGTTCCCTTCGACCGTTACCTCGACTTCGCCGAGATGACCGCTGCGCTGCAGGCGCTGGCTGCCGCCTATCCCCGGCTTGCGCGCCTGACGCAGGTGGCGACGTCGTTCCAGGGGCGGGCGGTCTGGCTGATGACGATCACCAACCCCGACACGGGAGCAGACCACGACAAGCCCGGCTTCTACATCGACGCGCAGATCCATGCCGAGGAACACGCGACCTCGGCCACCGCACTCTATGCGATCCACCACCTGCTGACCCGGTATGGCAGCGACGAGGAGGTGACGCGGCTGGTGGATCAACAGGTCTTCTACATCCTGCCGCGCCTCAACCCCGACGGGGCGGAATTCGCGCTGAAGCCGCCCTACCACCCCTGGTGCGGCAACGGCCGGGTCCTGCCGGGGCAGGAGCGGACCACCGGCCTGACGCATCAGGACATCGACGGCGACGGCTACATCACCACCATGCGCGTCCCTGACCCCAAGGGCGAATGGAAGCTGCACCCCACGATCCCCGACCTGATGGTCCAGCGCGAGGCCGGAGAGGAGGGCGGCCAGTACCATCGCGTCTACCCCGAGGGCACGGTCATCGACTGGAACGGGGTCGAGCCGCACATCCTGCCCCAGCAGGACGGCAACATGAACCGCAACTTCCCGATCAACTGGTCGCCGCGGGAATACGGCGGCGGCGCCTACCCGTTCTCGGAGCCCGAGGCGATGGGGCAGGGGCGTGTCATCCTCGACAACCCCAACATCGCGGGCATGTGCGCCTACCACACCCACGGGGGCATCATCCTGCGCGCGTCGATGATGAAGTACGACCGGGACATGAGCCCGCGGGACCTGGCGCTGTATCGGGCGCTGGGCGAGGTGGGGACGCGGATCACCAGGTATCCCACGATCTCGACGTATGAGGACTTCACCCCCGACAAGTCCAAGGCGCGGCATGGCAGCCTCAAGGATTGGGTTTACGAGGAGATGGGGATCATCTGCTTCTCGACGGAACTGTGGGACATCGAGACGGCGGCGGGGGTCAAGAAGCGCGGCTACTACAACCTCGGCCCGGCGGATGCCGACGTGCAGGAGAAGCTGTACCTGTGGGTCAAGGAGAACGTCGGCGACCACGGGTTCCGGCCCTGGACCCGCGTCCAGCACCCGAAGCTGGGCGAGGTCGAGGTGGGCGGGTTCGTGTATATCTGGAGCTACCGGAACCCTCCCAGCAGCCTCTTGGAGGAGGTCTGCGCGAAGAACGTGGCCTTCAACCTGCGCCACGCGGCGGCGGCGCCGCGGGTGCGGGTGGACCGGGTGGAGGTCGAGGCGCTGGGGGCGGACCTTTTCCGGGTGCGGGCGGTGGTGGCGAACCACGGGTACCTGCCCACGAACCTGTCGGACGTGGCGGTGGAGAAGGGGGTGGCGGTGCCGGTCCGGGCGGAGATTTCCGTGGCGGGCGGGGAGCTGTTGATGAACCCCGCGAGCCAGACCCTGGGGCACCTGTCGGGGCGGAACGAGCGGCGGTACGAGTATTCGAACTGGGGCCAGCAGTGGGGGGCGGTGGCGAAGCCCGTGGAATGGCTGGTCCGGGGGGGGCCGGGGGCCACAGTCACGGTGGCCGCGGTCAGCCAGAAGGGGGGCACCCACCGGGAGACGGCCGCCCTGGGGTAGGTTTGTGCACATGTGCACAAACGGTCAAGTGGTTGGAATCGCTCGGAAAGGGGTGTGCACGGTAGGGT
>DBBA01000342.1 GCA_002291955.1 Rhodobacteraceae bacterium UBA996
TCGGACCAGATCGCGAAGGCGATCATCGCGGCCCCCGCGGCGACGGGGAAGCCGCGCCGGGGCAGGCGCCCGCGCGTCAGCTTCGACACCAGAAGCCAGATCCCGGCCCCGGCGAAGCCCGACACGAAGGTGGCGATGATCTCGAAGAACATGGAGTGACTTATCCCGGGATGCCGCGGCCCTGGGCCAGCGCGGATTGCATGGTGCGCACGACGACGAAGGCGTCGCGCAGGTGGCTGCGTTCGAAGTCGGACAGGACGCCCGGCACGAGGAAGTTGTCGGGCCGCCCGCCCCCCCGCACCAGCCCGGCTTGGTGTTCGAGCCGCGTCTGCGCGATCAGGTCGTAGGCATCGAGCAGGTCGTGCCCGCCCGAGGCGCTGATCGCACCGAGGTCGGCGGCTGCGTCAAGCCGCGCGCGGGTGTTCACCTGCGTCAGGCGCAGGCGCAGGGCGTGGATGCGGCCCATGTCCACGATGGGCACGACACCGCCCATCTTCATGTCGATGGCGTCCTTGTGCTCGCCCGAGCGGATCAGGGCGATGCCGCGCAAAAGGCCGAGCGGCGGCTGGTGCTTCAGCGAATTGGCCACCATGTGCGCGACGAAGATCGAATTGGCGCTGGCCGCGCGCAGGGTGTCGGCCTGCAGGTCGGAAAACAGGGCGGTCTCGCCGCCGATAGGGCGCAGGTCGAACATGACCGACGCGAGCATCTGGGCTTCCGGGTCGGGGGTGGCGATCCAGCGCGCGAAGTAGCTGCGCCAGACGCGCAGGGGCTGCCGCCAGCGCGGCGCGGTCGCCATCATGTCGCCGGGGCAGTAGACGTAGCCGATGGCGTTCAGCCCGTCCGACACGAAGCGCGCGAGGGCGGCGAAATAGGCGTCGTCGGCCTCGGTCGCGGCATCGTCGAGGATCAGGCAGTTGTCCTGGTCGGAAACGCCCGTCTGTTCCTGCCGGCCCTGGCTGCCGCAGGCGAGCCAGAGGTAGGGGCAGGGGGGCGGGCCGAGCGTCTCTTCGGCCAACGCCAGCAGGCGGCGCGTGGCGGCATCGGCGATGTCGGTGATCAGCCGCGTCACCGCATCGTGGCGCGACCCGGCGGCGACCAGTTGGACGAGCAGCTGCGGGATGCGCGCGGTGACGGCGGCCATCGCCGCGGCGTCGGGAGCGCGGGCGACGGCGCCCACGAGTTCGGCCGAGGAGACCGCCTGGAACCGGGTCAGGTCGGTCTGTGTGACGATGCCCACGAGCCGCCCGTTGTCCACGATGGGGATATGGCCGATCCGCCGCTCCATCATCGCGTGCAGCACGTCCGACCCCAGCGCGTAGGGCGACAGGGTCAGGGGTGCCGCGGTCATCACCTGGTCCACGGGGGTGGTTCCCGGCAGTTCCCGGGCCAGCACCTTGCCCGACATGTCGCGCAGGGTGACGATGCCCGCCAGCCGGTCGCCGTCGGCCACGCAGAGCGACGAGATGTGCCGGTCGCGCATCAGGCGCGCGGCCTCGGTCACGGTGGTGGCGGGGGGGCAGGTCGCGGGCGTGGGGGTCATCAGGGTTTCGACCAGCGTGGTGGCCAGGTCCGCCCGCTTGCCCGCGGCATGGTGCGTGCGGTCGAAAAAGCGGCGGAAAGCGGGGTGCCTGTCGATCAGTGCCCGGATCGCGCCGCCCGGGATCAGGACAAGGTCGGCATCCGACGCGGCCACCGCGGTCGTCGCCGCCCGCCCGTCGCGCAAGAGCCCGCGTTCGCCGAAGGAATTGCGGGGACCAAGGACCGAGACGATGTCACCGGCGGGATCGCGCACCTCGACGCTGCCCGACCGGATCACATAGAGGCCCGGCAGCATGTGGCCGGCCGCATAGATCATCGCGCCTGCCGCCGCGGTGGAGGCGGCGCACTGCGCGACCACGGTCGCCAGGGCGTCGGCCGCGAGGCTGTCATAGGGGTGGACCGTCGCGAGAAACGCCGCGATGCCATCCGGGGTCTGCGTCATCGGCATGGGTCCCGAAAGAAAAGGCCGCGCCGCCACGGGGGCAGGCGCGGCCGGAGAGCCGGACCGGGGCGCGTGTGCCGCGCCCCGGCGTGGTTCAGTGCGCATGGGCCGTGCCCGCCCCTTTCGGGATGCGGATCGAGTGCACGAGGTCCTGCACGTGGCGCGGCGGTTCCCGGGTCATCATCGACACGATGTAGGCCGACGCGAAGTTCAGGATCGCGCCGATCGGACCGAACGCGGCCGGCGAGATGCCGAACCAGTGCGCAGCGGGCGTGTTCGGCAGGACGTTGGTGCCGGGGATGAAGAACCAGCCGAGGTACAGGAAGATGTACACCGACGTCACCACCAGACCCACGATCATCCCGACGATCGCGCCTTCCTTGGTGATGCGGGTCGAGAAGATCCCCATCATCAGGACCGGGAAGATCGTCGCCGCCGCCAGACCGAAGGCCAGCGCCACCACCTGGGCCGCGAAGCCCGGGGGGTCGAGGCCGAGCCAGGTCGCCAGCACGATGGCGAAGGCCATCGAGATGCGCGCGGCCAGAAGCTCGCCCTTCTCGCTGATGTTGGGGTTGATCGCCCCCTTGATCAGGTCGTGGCTGATGGCCGACGAGATGGCCAGGAGCAGGCCCGCGGCGGTGGACAGCGCGGCGGCAAGACCACCGGCGGCCACAAGCGCGATCACCCAACCCGGCAGCGCAGCGATCTCGGGGTTCGCGAGAACCATGATGTCGTTGTTCACCGTGGTCAGTTCGTTGCCGACGAGGCCGAGCGCGGCCAGCGTGGGCGCGCCTTCCTTCTTGTTGATCGGCGTCTCGGCCAGCACGGCATCCCGCGCCGCGATGGCTTCGTTCACCGCGGCTTCCAGCGGCGCCTTGTCGGTGCCGTCGGCAGCTGCGGCCAGGGCGGCCTGCGCGTCGGCCACGGCCTTGTTCGCTGCGGTGACGGGGGCAGGTTCGCTGAAGTACTGGATCAGGCCGTCGCCGTTCTTGTCCGAGAAGGCCAGAAGGCCGGTCTTTTCCCAGTTCCGGATCCACGCGAGTTCCGGGTTGCTGTCGATGTCGGCGATCGCCAGTGCAGGCGCACTGAACGTGTCGCCGGTGGTGGCGCCCGGCCAGAAGGTGGTGGTGATGTTCAGGCGCGCCATCGAGCCCACGGCGGGCGCGACGGTGTAAAGGAGCGCGATGAACACCAGCGCCCAGCCGGCCGAGGTGCGGGCGTCCGACACCTTGGGCACGGTGAAGAAGCGGATGATCACGTGCGGCAGGCCCGCGGTCCCGATCATCAGCGACATCGTGACGAGGAACATGTTGAGCATGTTCGTGGTGTCGGCGGTGTAGGCGGCAAAGCCGAGGTCGGTCACCACCTGGTCGAGCTTGTCGAGGAACGCGACATCACCGCCGGTGGGCGCGTAGGACCCGATGAAGCCCAGCTGCGGCAGGAAGTTGCCCGTCAGGTTCAGCGAGATGAAGACCGCCGGGATCGTGTAGGCGATGATCAGCACGACGTACTGCGCGACCTGGGTGTAGGTGATCCCCTTCATGCCGCCGAACACGGCATAGGCGAACACCACCGCCGAGCCGATCAGAAGGCCCGTGGTCGTGGACACTTCGAGGAAGCGGGCAAAGGTCACGCCGACACCCACCATCTGGCCGATCACGTAGGTGATCGAGATGACGAGCAGGCAGATCACGGCGACCAGACGCGCCGAGACCGAATAGAAGCGGTCACCGACGAATTCCGGCACGGTGAACTTGCCGAACTTGCGCAGGTAGGGCGCGAGCAGCAGCGCGAGCAGAACGTAGCCGCCGGTCCAGCCCATCAGGAAGACCGAGTTGTTGTAGCCGCCGAAGGCGATGAGGCCGGCCATCGAGATGAACGACGCCGCCGACATCCAGTCGGCCGCGGTGGCCATCCCGTTCATCACCGGGGGCACGCCCTGGTTCGCGGCGTAGAATTCCGCGGTGGACCCTGCACGGGCCCAGAACGCAATCCCGAAATACAGCGCGAAGGACGCGCCGATCACGAGCAGGTTGAGGGTAAACTGATCCATCTGTCCCGTTGTCCCTTATTCGTCCACGCCGTGTTCACGGTCGATCTTGTTCATCACCGCCGCGTAGACGAAGATGAGGATCAGGAACACGTAGATCGATCCGTTCTGGGCAAACCAGAACCCGAGGTCGGCGCCGCCGACCGAGATGCCCAACAGCGCCGGGCGCAGGATGATGCCCAGTCCGAACGAACAGACGAACCAGATCACCATCGAGATGATGATGACCCTGATGTTCGCCGCCCAGTAGGCATTGTTGCCTGACCCGCCAGCCTTCTTGTCCGCCATTCCGCGGTACCTCCTCCTGTTGACCTTGTCCCGGACAGGGGCCATGCAGCGCCCGGTCCGACCCCCTTCCGTCCGCCCTTTCGGCCCCGAGGCTTCCCGCCGGACCGCAACGTTCTTCCTGAACGCCGTCGGCCAAAGCAAGAATCTTCCGCCTTCGGACGGATCACGGGCGGGTGATACGCTGTCCCGCAACATTCGACAAGCGCCCTAAGGGCGCGCGGTGCGGTGACGCCGGATCGGGGCGGCAGGCCCGCAACGGTTGCCCGGCCGGATCGCGCGCGGCGAGTCGTGCCGACGGTTTGCCCGGTGCGCGACGGCCCTGTCCTGCCGGGGGTGGGGACGGGGACGGAGACGGGGCCGGCGGCGCGGAT